>DATIBR010000161.1 GCA_035457425.1 Terriglobales bacterium | reverse complement strand
ACAACGGCTGGTCGTTGCGGTCCTGCCACGCCATCGACAGCGGCGCCAGGTGCCAGCCGTGCCCGCCGGGGACGCCGGTCGCGGCCAGGTCCGCACCTTCATGACAGTCCGCGCAATTCGGTCCGCCCTTGGCCTTGCTGGTCGCTCCCTGGTGACAGGTGGCGCAGGCCAGCCCCGGTACGCCGCGACCGTCGGGCCCGCGTACCACGTTGAACTGGTGGCGGCGGCGGTCGTCGCCTTGCTGCGGATAGTCGGTCGCGGTGTGGCAGTTCAGGCAGCGCGGATGCACCAGCACCGAGTAGACCTGCTCCCACGCCGCCAGGCCGCGGGCGGCCGAAGCCCTGGGCTGCGCGGCGCGCGCTTTGCCTTTCGCTTTGGGAGCTTGCGAGGAAGCCGGCGCGAATGCCAGCAGGAGGAGGAGCGCGAGCGCCGACAAGGCTGCGCGAAGTCGCATACGTGCCTCCGACGGCCCACAGCGGGGCCAGGGTGACTCAACATCGGAGATCCCTCAGCGGCTGAGGGACGCGGAAAAAAGAGGCAGCCAGTATGCTCGTCCGCGCGCGCCACGGTCAAGGCGCGCACTTTCGCCGCCAGGGAACGGTGGGGGCTTCTGCTACTTCAGGTTTGCGACGCTCGCCAGCACCACCGGCGCCAGCAGCGCCAGGATGGCAAACACGAACAGCAGGTCCGTAAGGATTTTCTTCACGATGACTGCCTCCCCGAATGAATGCACTGCGACTTCTATGACTTATCGATTGTCGGGGAGGAGGAGAAACTCATCGGTGCAATGACTCACGCCTCCCTGTGACGGGTGTCACCGGCCACACGCGCGCTTGAGGGCGGCGCGGGCGAGCAGGCGCGTGGAATCGAGTGTCGGCAGGGCGGAGTCGCCGGGTTGGACCAGCAGCGGGATCTCGGTGCAGCCGAGCACGACGGCGTCACAGCCGCGCTGCCGGAAGTCGTCGATGGAGTCCTGAAAGAAGAGCAGCGAGTCGGGCGGGAACTGGCCGTAGACCAGTTCGTCCATGATGACACGGTCGATCTCGCGGCGGCCCGCTTCGTCGAGGAACTCGCAGGCGATGCCGAGCTGGCCGAGCTTCTCGGGGTAGACCTGCGTCGAGGTCAGCGAATACGTCCCGAGCACGCCGAGCCGCTTGAAGCCCTGGCGCTGCGCCTCTTTCGCGACCTCTTCGGCGATGTGCAGCCAGGGCAGCGGCGACTTCCCGAGCACGTGCTCGAAGGCCGCGTGGATGGTGTTGTCGGGGCAGATGAGGAAGTCGGCGCCGGCGTGCGCGAGCTTCTCCGCCGACGACAGCATGAGGCGCGCGACGCCCTCCCAGTCGCCCTGCGGGTAGTGCTTCTTGTACTCGCCGAGCGAGTGCGTGTGCATCGAGACTTCGGGATGGTCGTGCGCGCCCATCACGGCGGCGCCCTCGATGCAGATGGTGCGATAGCAGAGCGCGGCGCCTTCCGCGCTGCAAGCTACGATGCCGATGTGCTGGGGCATGACTTTATTGCCTCAAACCAGACTATCGATCCGCTGGAGGAACGCGAGCTTCTTTTCCGGCGGCAGGAAGCTGGCCTCGAAGGAGTTGCGCGCCAGCTCGCGCAGGTGCTCTTCGCTCAGCTCGAACGCCTGTTGCGCGAGGGCGTACTCGCGGGCCAGCGACGTGCGGAACATCGGCGGGTCGTCGGAGTTGAGCGTGACCATCACGCCGAGGTCGAAGTACGTCTTGAGCGGATGCTGCTCGAGGGCCGCGCAGCAGCTCGTCCGCAGGTTGGAGGTCACGCAGACCTCGACCGGGACCTGGCGCTCCACCAGCACGGCCATCAGCTCGCGGTCCTGCCAGGCGTTGAGGCCGTGCCCGATGCGCTCGGCGCCCAGGTTGAGCGCGCCCCACACCGATTCCGGGCCGCCGGTCTCGCCGGCGTGGCAGGTGAGGCGCAGGCCCTGCGCCTGGGCGTAGGCGAACTGCTCGCGGAAGAGCTCGGGCGCGGCCTGGCGCTCGTCGCCGCCGATGCCCACGCCGACGACGCTCGCGTAACCTTCGTGCTGGAGCCGCGCCGCCTCTTCGAAGACTTTTTGCACCCGCTCGGGGCCGAAGTGTCGCACGGCGTCGACGATCCACAGAAGCGAGACGCCGAAGTCCTTCTCACCTCGCCTGCGGCCGCGCTCGGCGGCCTCCAGGTAGGGGGCGAACTCCTGCTTGCGCCAGTGCAGGATGCCCGCCGAGATGTAGGCCTCGGCGTGCAGCACGCCGTCGCTCGCGAGCGCGCGCAGCATCTCGTAGGTGATGAGCTCGTAGTCTTCCGGCGTGCGCAGCCGCTCGGTGACGGCCTTGAACGCCATCAGGAAGCCGGTGAAGTCCTGGTAGTGGTACAGCGCGGCGACTTGCTCGAGCGTGAGCGGCTGGGCGTCGTGGCGGCGCGAGAGCTCGACCAGCGTCTCCGGGCGCACCGCACCCTCGAGGTGCAGGTGCAGCTCGGCCTTGGGCAGCTGCAGGATGAACGCCGAGGGCGTGAGCCGCTCGGCGTCGAGTCCTGCTGGATGTGAGGTTCTGCCAGCCACGGACCGCTAGCCGCCGGCTTTCGCGAACTCGCTGCGATGCCGGCTGTACAGGAAATAGATGACCAGGCCGATGCCCAGCCACGCAAAGAAGCGCAGCCAGTTCATGATCGGCAGTCCGGCCATCAGCAGGATGCAGAACAGGATGGTGAGGATGGGGACGATCGGGCCGCCGGGCGCGCGGAAGCCGCGCTTCCGGCCGGGATCGCGATAGCGCAGGATGAGCACGCCGCCGGCGACCAGCGCGAAGGCGAACAGCGTGCCGATGTTCGAGAGGTCGGCGAACGTCCCGATGTCGAACAGCCCGGCGGGAATGCCGACCACGAAGCCGGCGAACCAGGTGGAGAAGGCCGGCGTGCGGAACTTCGGATGCACGCGGCCGAAGGCGTCGGGCAGCAGGCGGTCGCGCGACATCGCGAACCACACGCGCGCCTGCCCGAGCTGGAACACCAGCAGCGACGAGATCATTCCGAGCATCGCGCCCGTCAGCACCGTGATGCGCACCCACGGCTTGTTGAGCTTGGCCAGCAGGTTCACCACCGGCGCCGCCGAGTTCGAGACTTCGGAGTTCCACATCTCGACGCCGCAGTACACCAGCACCACCGCTACATAAAGGACGGTGCAGACGATCAGCGTCGCGATGATGCCGATGGGGACGTCGCGCTGCGGGTTCTTGGCCTCCTCCGCCGCGGTCGAGACCGAGTCGAAGCCGATGTAGGTGAAGAAGATGATGGCGCCGCCGGTGAGCACGCCGCCCCAGCCGTTGGGCATGAAGGGCTTGTACTTCGCCGGGTCGATGAGGTGCGCGGTGAAGCTGACGAACACCAGGATGGCGATGACCTTCAGCAGCACCATGATGTTGTTGGTCTCGGCCGACTCGCGGATGCCGCGCACCAGCACCACGGTGAGCGCCATCACCACCAGGAACGCCGGCACGTTGAAGCCGAAGTGCCAGCCCGGGTCGAATTGCGACGAGCCCGACGGCAGGTAGGCCGGGAACATCCAGGTCTTCGGCAGGTGGACGCCGAAGAAGTCGAGCAGGTTCACCAGGTGCTCGCTGAAGCCGACGCTCACCGCCATGTTGCTGACGGCGTATTCCAGGATGAGGTCCCAGCCGATGATCCAGGCGATCAGCTCGCCCATGGTGGCGTAGGTGTAGGTGTAGGCGGAGCCGGCGATGGGGATCATCGAGGCCAGCTCGGCGTAGCACAGCGCCGCGAACGCGCACACGATGGCCACCAGCACGAAGGAGAGCGCGATGGCCGGCCCGGCGCCCGGGCGCCCGAACGTGGGCGAGTGGTAAATGAGGTACTCCAGCAGCGGCGCGTGCAGCACGCTTTCGGCGGTGAACTTCTGCCCGGCCATCGCCGTGCCGATGATGGTGAAGATGCCGGAGCCGATGACGGCGCCGATGCCGAGCGCGGTCAGCGACCAGGGCCCGAGCGTCTTTTTGAGCTGGCGCTCCTCGACCTGCGAGTCCGCGATCAGCTTGTCGATGGACTTCCTGGCGGTGAATTGTGAGGGCAGGATCGTTCTCCTGTGGTCGTCGGTCGTTGGCCCTCGGTCGTCGGCCGCGGCGGTTCAAGCCGACGACCGACGACAGAAGACCGAGGGCGCAGTTAGCGTTTCGCGGTTCCGCGCGCCATCTTCTTGACCTTGCGCTTCTTCGAGCCGCGATTGTAATCGCGCGGCTTCTTCGGCGCCGCCTTCTTGCGCGCCGCCCGCTTCGCCTTCTTGCGTTCTTCCCTGCTCAGCTTCTTGGTGTTTGCCATTCTTTCCTTCCGAAACGCTTAAGAAATGTGAGAGCAACTGCCGAATTGCGGAACTGCCGAAGTGCCGAATCTCAAATTCGGCAGTTCGGCACTTCGGCAGTTCGGCAGTCCGTTCACGCCTTTTCCAGCTGCGCGAACTTCTCCACCAGCTTCTTCAGTCCGACGCCGGGGAATTGTACCGTAATCTTCGCGTCTTCCCCGTCGCCCTCGCGCTTGTAGACGACGCCCTCGCCGTACTTGGGGTGGCGGACGCGCTGGCCCGGCTTGAAGCCGCGCTTGCCGGTCTGCTCCGGCGCCTCGACCTTCGGGCGGCTGAACTTCTTCCCTCTGGAGGCGAAGAACTCCGCGATGTTGTCGATGGAGTTGTAGGCGCCGCCGCCGTAGCTGGGCTTCTTGCGCACCGGCTTGGCGCCGCGCGCGTAGCTCACGCGCTGGTCGAAGTCGTCGCCGGTGTGACCGCCGAAGTCGAAGTCGTCGGCGCCCGCTGCGTAGGGCGTGGCCTTCCGCGTCTCGCGCCTGGTGGGCGACCCGAGGTCGTCGAGCAGTTGCGGCGGGATCTCTTCCAGGAAGCGCGAAGGCACGCTGGCTTCGGGCAGGTCGGTGCCGTAGCGCCGGCGATAGCGCGCGCGCGTGAGGATGAGCGTGTTCATGGCGCGCGTCATCCCGACGTAGCACAGCCGGCGCTCCTCTTCCATGTCGTCGGGGTCGAGCAGCGTGCGCGAGTGCGGGAACAGGCCCTCTTCCATGCCGGCGAGGAAGACCAGCGGGAACTCCAGGCCCTTGGCGGCGTGCAGCGTCATGAGCGTGATCTGCGCGCGCAGGTCGAGCGAGTCGGTCTCGGCGACGAGCGCGGCGTGGTCGAGGAACTCGCTCAAGGTCTCGCCGCGGTCGCGCGCGTCCATCGCCGCGTTCACCAGCTCGCGGAGGTTGTCGATGCGTGAGTACGCCTCGGGCGTGGCCTCTTCCTCGAGCTGCTTGATGTAGCCGGTGCGGTCGATCAGGAACTTGATGATCTCGGGGAGAGTCGCGGGGCCTCCGGGAGCGCGGAAGCCTTCGACTTCTTGATTTTCGATTTCTGATTTCTGATTTGTGATTTCCTCTACGCTCTCTGCGGGCTCTGCGGTTAAAGAGGTCTGGCTGGCGCGCTCGACGAAGGTGCCCTCCAGCATCGCCCTGGCGTCCTCGATGAGCTCGCGGAAGCCCTGGAACGCCTGCAGCGCGCGGCCGGGCAGCAGGTTCTGCTCGATGGCCGCCAGCATCCCGCCCCAGGGCGAGGTGCCGGTCTCGAGCGCGATGCGCTCCAGCGTCTCCAGCGTGGTCTTGCCGATGCCGCGCGCCGGCGTGTTCACCACGCGCAGGAAGGCGATCGAGTCGTCCAGGTTCTGCACCAGCTTGAGGTACGAGATCATGTCCTTGATCTCGGCGCGCTCGTAGAACGAGAAGCCGCCAACCACGTGGTACTTGAGCTGGTAGCGCCGCAGCGCTTCCTCGAACAGGCGCGACTGGAAGTTGGTGCGGTAGAGCACGGCCGCGCGCGGCGACTCCTCGCCGTCTTCGCCGGCCTGGCGGAAGTAGCGCTGGATGTAGTCGGCGGCGAACAACGCCTCGTTCTCGCCGTCGGGCGCCTCGTAGTAGCCGATCTTGGCGCCGCCCTGGCGCGCGGTCCACAGCTTCTTGCCCTTGCGCTTGACGTTGTTCTCGACCACCGCGGTCGCGGCCTCCAGGATGGGCTGCGTCGAGCGGTAGTTCTGCTCCAGGCGAATGATCTTCGCGTCCGGAAAATCCTTCTCGAACTCGAGGATGTTGCGGATATCGGCGCCGCGCCACGAGTAGATGCTCTGGTCCTCGTCGCCCACCACCGCGACGTTCTGGTGCTTGCTGCCGAGCAGCCGCATCAGCTCGTACTGCGGGCGGTTGGTGTCCTGGTATTCGTCGATCAGCAGGTACTGGAAGCGGCGCTGGTAGCGCTCGCGCACTTCGGGGACGTCGCGCAGCAGGCGCACGGTCTCGAGCAGCAGGTCGTCGAAGTCGAGCGCGTTGGCCTTGCGCAGCTCCTGGCGATAGATCTGGAAGACGTGCGCCACCTGCTCCGACTTGGGATCGTGCGAGGCGAGGAAGTACTCCTGCGGGTCGAGCATGTGGTTCTTCGCGAACGAGATGCGCCCCAGCGCGATGCGCGGCGTGAGCTGCTTGTCGTCGAGCCCGAGCCGCCGGATCGCGGCTTTCACCACCGACTGCTGGTCGCTCTCGTCGTAGATGGCGAAGTCTTTGCGGAAGCCGGAGGTGACGGTGCGGTGGTGCGAGTCTTCGCCCTTGACCAGCAGGGCTTCGATGTCGCGCCGCAGCACGCGCACGCAGAACGAGTGGAAGGTCGAGATGACCGGCTGCGCGAGCGTGCTGCCGCCGATCAGCTCGGTCACGCGGTCCTTCATCTCGGCCGCGGCCTTGTTGGTGAAGGTGACCGCGAGGATGGAGTCGGGCGCCACTCCGGCCTGCTCGATCAGGTACGCGATGCGGTAGGTGATGACGCGCGTCTTCCCCGAGCCCGCCCCGGCGAGGATCAGCAGCGGCCCGTGCGTCGTCTCAACCGCTTCCCGTTGTTGAGGATTTAACTTGTCGAGGAAGGAAGACATCTGACCCGATTTTAATTGCCAATTGCCGATTGCCAATTGCCGATTGGAACCTCGCGCCGGTTTTCAACCTGCGATCGGCGATTGGAAATCGGCAATCTACTTGAAATGTTCCCGCTCCGCTTCCCGCACCGCCGCGCACTCCGCGCACGGGCAGATGTCGCGCAGGTAGTCCCAGCTGAAGATGCCGTGCTCGTGGCCGTCCGACCACGTGAAGCGGATGGCATATTTCCCCACGGCCTCGGCGTGGACCGGTTTCGCCTGCGGCTTGAAGATGGGCAGCTCGCCCGGCTTGGCCTTCGGTTTCTCCCACGGCTCGCGGTCTTCCTTGCCGCGCGCGTCGTCGCACAGCGCGCACGGACACGCGCCGCGCAGGTAGGGGAAGTCGAAGTGCGAGAAGTGGCCGTCCTTCCACTCGATGTCCACACCGGTGCCCGCGGTCAGGTTGATCTTGACCGACTTGGGATCCGGCGCGGCGGGCGGGTTGACCGGCATCTCTTCATTCTCGCACGCGCGCATGCTGCTACAGTGTCGGCGTGCTGATCGAGGCGCCGGGAAAAGCCAAAGTCCACCTGTTCTTCTGGACGGTGGTGTGCGTGGTCGGCGTGTGGGGCTTCTGGACGCGCGCCACCTGGTGGGCGCAGCTGCTGATGGCCCTGCTCACGCTCTGGGCTTGGAGCGGGATCACGGCCAGCGCCCGCGCGCTCAAGCACGGCTTCTACGACATCGACCAGCCCGAGACGCCCGAAGAGAAGGCGCTGGCCGCGAAGTCGAGCTACCTGCCCATCCCGCTGGCCCTGCTCACGCTCTTACTTCTCCTGAAGCTGTTCGTCTTTCGCCGGTGACGCCGCCGGGTTTGCCCAACCCGCGGCCTCTCCTGTAAAATCAGTACTTTGGCCCACCAGTCCTGATCCCACTTGGAGTCAAGCAGTCATGGCAAGAGTCTGTGAAATCTGCGGCAAGGGGCCGCAGTTCGGCAACAACATCAGCCACGCGCACAACGTGACCAAGCGGCGCTGGAACGTGAACCTGCGCCCGGTGCACGCCCGCGTCGGCAAGACGACCAAGCGCATGCGCGTCTGCACCAACTGCCTCAAGTCCGGCAAAGTCGTCAAAGCCTAGCCCTTCGCAAGTAAAAAGCCTGCTCGATCGAGCGGGCCGTTCTGCGCCCCGAATGACAATTGACAATTGAAAAATGACAATTTGAGACCTGCCTGAGCGCAGGTTTTCAATTTGTCCTTTGTCCTTTGTCATTTGTCCTTTTGTCGGCTACTCTCCCTTCCTCCCCACTCTGGCCGATGCCCTTGCCTCGCTCATCCTGGCGGACGCTCGCCGTCCTGCTCGCAGCGCTCTTGCTCTGCGCCGCCACGGGTGCGCAGACCTTCAGCGACTCCGGCTTCGTCTCGGAAACGGTCATCCAGGTGGACCAGTACGGCCCCACCGGCTTCGTCTTCCTGCCCGGCGGCCGCATGCTGCTGTGGGAAAAATCCGGCGTCATCCTGATGGTGAAGCCCGACGCGGCGCCCAACAGCTACGTCATCACCGGCACCTTCGCCGACGTGAGCGCGCACGTGAACCGCTACTGGGACCGCGGCCTGCTCGGTGTGGCCATCGATCCCAACTTTTCCTCCAACGGCTACGTCTATCTTTCCTACGTCTTCGAGAACACCGCCGACCCGCTCAGCGCGGGCGCGAAGACCTCGCGCGTGACGCGCATCCAGGCCGACCCGGCGAATCCCGACGTCGCGCTGCCGGGCGAGACGGTGCTGATCGGTTCGGTCGGCACGCCGCCCTGCCCCGAGCCGCCGTCGAGCGGTGACTGCATCCCGGCCAACGAGGTGTCGCACTCCATCGACCTGGTGAAGTTCGGGCCCGACGGCAAACTCTACGTCTCCAATGGCGACGGCGCGTCGTTCTCGAGCGCGACCTCCGGCAGCCTGCGCGCGCAGAGCCTCGACAGCTACTCCGGCAAGATCCTGCGCCTGAATCCCGACGGCTCCGCGCCCACCGACAACCCCTTCTACAACGGCGCGAACAACACCCGCGGGCGGGTGTACGACTACGGCCTGCGCAACCCGTTCCGTTTCGCCTTTCACCCGGCCACGGGCGAGCTGTTCATCGGCGACGTAGGCTGGAACCAGTTCGAGGAGGTCGATCGCGGGCGCGGCCGCAACTTCGGCTGGCCGTGCTACGAGGGCAACGGCCCCGAGCAGGATTTCCAGAACGCATTTCCGTCGCAATGCGGCGGGCTCAGCGTCACCGCGCCGATGTACACCTACGGCCATGCGGTGGGCGCCACCATCATCCTGGGGCCGTTCTACGACGACGACAACTTCCCCGCGCAATACGCCGGCAGCCTGTTCATCGCCGACTACGCCGGCGATTGGATCCGCCGCATCACGTTCGACGCGAACGGCAACATGACCGGCGTGGTGGACTTCGCGACCGCGGCCGGCGGGCCGGTGCACCTCGACCTCGGGCCCGACGGCGCGCTCTACTACATCGCGTTCCCCGCGGGCCAGCTGCGGCGCATCCGCTACACCGGAGCCGGCAACCGCGCTCCGGTCGCGGTCGCGAGTGCTTCGCCCACTTCGGGTTACTCGCCGCTTGCGGTGGACTTCTCCGCCGCCGGCAGCTCCGACCCGGACGGCGACGCGCCGCTCACCTACACGTGGGATTTCGGTGACGGCAACTCGGGTCCGGGCATGACCGTCACGCACGCCTACAACTCCGCGACCGTGCAGACCTTCACCGCCACGCTGACCGTGACCGATCCGAGCAGCGCTGCGAGCAGCGTGACCGTGAGCGTGACCGTCGGCAGCGTGCCGCCGGCCGCGACCATCGGTTCGCCGGCGAACAACACGACCATCCGCCCGGGCCAGACCATCCACTTCAGCGGCTCGGCCAGCGATCCCGACGAGACGCTGCTCGACTCCGCGCTCGCGTGGCAGTTGCTGCTGCACCACAACACGCACGTCCACACCATCGCGACCGCGAGCGGGCCGAGCGGCAACTTCGTGGTGGAGGACCACGACCCGGCGAGCAGCTACGCCTACGAGCTCATCCTGACGGCGACCGACTCCAGCGGGCTCAAGGGGACAGCCGGCATCAGCATGCCGGTGGCGCAGCCGGACTACACCATCACGGCCGACCCGCCCGCGCAGACCATCAGCGCGGGGCAGTCGGCGCAGTTCACCATCAGCGCGACGGCGGCCGGCGGCGGCGGCGCGTTCTACGACTCGGCCATCTCGTTCAACTGCACCGGCCTGCCGAGCCTGAGCTCGTGCGTGTTCTCGCCTACGCCGATCACACCGGGCACGGGCACCGCCACGACCACGCTGACCATCCACACCACGGCGCCGTCGTCTGCGGCGGCGCAGCCGGCGCCGTTCAACCCGCTGCCCTTCTACTTCGCGCTGCTGGGGATGCCGCTGGCGCTCGTCCTCGCGCGTCGCGCTCCGCGCAGCCGCCAGTACGGCTTGCTGGGGATCGTGCTGCTGGCGCTGCTCGGGCCGGCCTGTGGTGGCGGCGGCGGAAGTTCCACGCCGCACGGCGGCGGCGGGTCGCCCGGCACCGCGCACGGCACCTTCACCGTCCACGTGCATGCGACCTCCGGCACGAACTCGCACCAGGCGAACGTCACCCTCACGGTGCAGTAGGCTCGTCGACGCTAGGACGCGGATACAGTTGCCTGTTCAGGAACAGCTCGAGCGCGCCGGTGCGGGCGATAGGCCTCTACAGCAACGAAAATGCCTGCTGGGACTCAGCAGGCATTCTGGTTCGTGAGATGCTTCGTCGCTTCGCTCCTCAGCATGACACTCCCAGAGGAGCTCCAGAAAAGGCTTACTCTTCCACTTCCACCTCTTCGCCCTTGCCGACCTTGTGCTGCGCGACGATCTTCTCCTGGATCTGCGCCGGCACCACGTCGTAGTGCGACATCTCCATGTTGAACGAGCCGCGGCCCTGCGTCATCGACGTCAGGTCCACGCCGTAGGTCAGCATCTCCGACATGGGCGCCTCGGCCCGCACGATCGTCTTGCCGGCCTTGTTGTCCATGCCCTGGATGCGCCCGCGGCGCGAGTTCAGATCGCCCATGATGGCGCCGGCGAACTCGTCGGGGATGGTGATCTCGATCTTCATGATGGGCTCGAGCAGCGTGGGCTTGGCCTGTTCCATCGCCTTCTTGAAGGCGATGCGGCCGGCCGTCTTGAAGGAAAGCTCGTTCGAATCGACGTCGTGATAGGAGCCGTCGTAGAGCGTGACCTTGAAGTCCACGACCGGGAAGCCGGCGAGATAGCCGCGCGCCGCCGACTCCACGATGCCCTTCTCGACCGCCGGGATGAAGTTCTTCGGGATGGCGCCGCCGAAGATGTCGTTCTCGAAGACGAAGCCGCCGCCGCGCGGCATGGGCTCCATCTTGATCTTGCAGTCGCCGAACTGGCCGTGCCCGCCGGTCTGCTTCTTGTGGCGGCCGTGCGCGTCGGCCTTGCCGCGGATGGTCTCGCGGTACGGCACCTTCGGCGCCTTCAGCACCACCTCGGTGTGGTAGCGCTTCTTCAGCTTCGAGACGATGACTTCGATGTGCTGCTGTCCGGTGCCCGCGATCAGGAACTCGTTGGTCTGCGAGTCGCGGTAGAAGCGGATCATCTTGTCTTCTTCCATCAGCTTGTGGATGCCGTTGGAGAGCTTGTCTTCATCCGCGCGCGTCTTGGGCTCGATGGCGAAGGTGATGGCCGGTTCCGGCAGCGTGACCTGCGGGAACTGGATGGGCGCGGCCTTGTCGCCCAGCGTGTCGCCGGTGTGCGTGTCCTTCAGCTTCGCCACCGCGCCGATGTCGCCGGCGTGCAACTCCGTCACGCCCACCGCCTGCTTGCCTTGCATCACCGACAGGTGCGAGAACTTTTCCGCCGCCGAGCGCGTGAAGTTCTGCACCGCCGACTCGTTCTTCAGCACGCCGCTGACGACCTTGAAGTAGCTGATCTGCCCGGCGAACGGGTCCGAGACCGTCTTGAAGACGTACACCGAAAGCGGTTCGCTGTCCGATTCCTTGCGCACCGGGTGTCCGCCGCCGTTCGACCCGGCCGTCGCCACGCCCTCCACCGGCTTGTGCTCGCCCGGCGTCGGCGTGTACTGCACGATGAAGTCGAGCAGGAAGTCGGTGCCCACGTTCCCCAGCCCCGAGGTGAACAGCACCGGGAAGATGCGGTCCTCGCGGATGGCGTCGTGCAGCGCGGGAATGAGGTCTTCCTCCGGGATGGTCCCCTTCTCGAAGAACTCTTCCATCAGCTCGTCCTTGCCTTCGGCGACCAGCTCCACCAGCTTCTCGTGCAGCTCCTTCGCCTTCGCGGCCATCTCGGCGGGGATCTCGCCTTCTTTCCCCTTGCCGCTGCCGCCCATCTCGTAGGTGTAGGCCTTCATGCGGACGAGGTCGACCACGCCGGAGAGCGACTTCTCTTTCCCGATCGGCAACTGGATGGGCACGACGTTGCGGCCGAACGCGCCCGTGAGCGAGTCCATCACGCGGTCGTAGTCGGCGCGCTCGCGGTCCATGCGGCTCACGACGATCACGCGCGGCATCTCCGCTTCTTCGGCGTACTGCCACACCTTGTCGGTCACCACCTCCACGCCGGCCACGCCGTCGACCACGACGACGAACGACTCCACCGCGGGGATGGCCATCTTGGCTTCGTGGACGAACATGTTGAAGCCGGGCGTGTCGAGGATGTTGATCTTTACCTTGCCTTGCCACTCGGCGTAGGCCACGCCGGTGGTGGTCGTCATCTGGCGGGCGATGGACTCTTCGTCCCAGTCGGTGGTGGTGGAACCGTCGTCCACGCGGCCCAGCTTGGGCGTGGCGCCGGCGCTGAACAGCATGGCCGAGACCAACGATGTCTTGCCGGCGTGAGAGTGACCCACGACCGCGACGTTACGGATGTTCGCGCTCTCGTAGACCTTCACAAATAGCTCCGAATTTTAGTCCCGGTTTCGCAACGGGACAGATAAGCCCGAGCAGTTGGGAGCGGGGGCTGGATCCCGCGGCTGGCGGGACGAGAAGCGCAACGAGGTTAGCACACGGGCCTTGCCGCGCGCAGCCGCGCGTCCTAGAATGCCGCTCCCCCTCGCCCACATTCCGGAGGTCCGCCATGCGACGCCTTGCTGTCCTTATTCTTCTCGTCTCGTTCCCGGTCGCGCTCTGCGCGCAGGCCGCGCCCGGCGCCGCGCCGCAGACGCCCCGCCAGGCTCTGCTCGACATGGTCTTCTCCAAGGATAGGGACTCTGTCTTGCGGCATCTGCCGGCCGTCACAGTCGCCAAGTTGAAGGAGGCGGGCATGGAGGAGCAGGTGGCCGCCGGACCGCCGCTGCCGGTGTCGCGCGACATGCAGGGCGTGAAGACCTTCGACACCGGCCCCGTGCTGCTTTCGGTCGAGCTGCCCAAGGGCGACCACTTCCAGCTCACGGTGCTGCGCGAAGACGTGCAGGGCACGACCGCGTTCCTCGAGCTCGGTTTCAGCGGCATGCGGGCCGGGCAGAAGTCGAGCGACATCAGCGCCGGCATCGACCCGCGCATCCTGATCCGCATGATCCAGGAAGCCGGCGTCTGGAAGCTCGCCGACCTCGGCTTCAGCGCGCACGTTCCGCTCGACGATCCCAAGTTCCTCGACGCGGTCGCGAAGGAAGCCAAGGCCGGCCGCTCGGCCGCGGGGCAGTCCACCGCCGTCGGCTCGCTGCGCACCCTCAACACCGCGCAGCTGGTCTACAAGATGAGCTACGACCGCTACACCTGCTCGCTCGCGCAGCTCGGCGGCGTCGGCAAGGGCGACCCCACCGCGCAGCACGCCCAGCTCATCGACGAATCGCTGGAGAGCGGCACGAAGAGCGGCTACCTGTTCAAGCTCACGCGCTGCGACGCCGCCGGCACCAAGTACCGCGCCAGCGCCGCGCCCGCGACCCCCGGCGCCGGCCCGGCCTATTGCACCGATGAGTCCGGCAAGATCCGCAAGTCCGACGACGGCAACCCCGTGAATTGCTTCGTCGCCGGCAAGCCGGTGGACTGAACTGGCTCGCGGCTGGCAGCTGGCGGCTCGCAGCGGGACACTCGGCGGCAAGCTGCCAGCCGCAAGCCGCCGCCAGGCGGGGCCTTAGTACCATCGGGCGATTTATTTTCCTGTCACTTGGCACGGCCCTCGGAACTCTGGGAGAATATTCGGACGCATTATGCGTAGAACCTGTGCCAGCCTGCTGCTGTTGCTCGTCCTGGGCGTGATCTTCGCGCCGCTGGCGCACGCCTCCTACGGCAGGTCCGCGCACGCCTGCTGCCTGAAGAAGACCCACGGCAAGACGGCCATCAGCCAGGCCGCCTCGCACGGCCAGAGCCGGCATGCCTGCTGCACGCTGGCAACGCTCGACACCGCCACGCCCGCCGCGCCGCGGCCGGCGACGCGCCCGCAGCTCGCGCATCCCGTCATCGAAGAGTTCTATCCCGCCGAAGACTCGGCCGAGCCCCTCGCACTCGAGTCCGACCGCGCTCCTCCCGCTGCCTCCTCCGACCGCTAGGCCCTCGTCACCATCTCATCCTGTTCGGAGGATGCTGTGTCCCTGCGCAGCCGTCTGCTGCTGGTCCTGTTCCTGCTCGTGGCGCTGCCCGCGCTCGCGCACGACAGCGAGCCCATCAACACCGAGTTCGCCGCGCCCTTCGCGCGGCGCGCCGGCAACGTGCAATTCGGCTTCTCCTACTTCTGGAACACCGAGCTGCACGACGTCGTTCCCATGGCCTTCGAGTACGGCTTCGCGCCGCGCCAGCAGATCGCCATCGAGATGCCCATGCTGTGCGCCCACGAGCCGGGAGCGACGCTGTTCCGCCCGGGCAACCTGGAGATCCAGTACCGCTACCTGCTGGCCGGCGGCAGCGAGCGCAAGTTCGCGCTCTCGCTCAACCCCTCGCTCGGCATTCCCAGCGGCGACAAGCGCATCGCCGAGCGCGCCTGGGAGGCCGGCGGCGCCCTCCATCTCGATACCCATCTCCACCCCCGCTGGTTCACCCACATGAACCTCGGCTACGAGACCCCGTTCGCCGACTTCGAGGAGAAGGAGAAGAACTTCTTCTACAAGTTCGCCGCCATGTACGAGGCGACCGAGCGCCTGCAGCCGGTGCTGGAGTTCGTGGGCGAGCACGACTTCCACTCCCGCGAGACGCGCGCGGCGCTCGTCCCGGAAGCTATCTGGCGCGCGAGCGAGCGCTGGGAGCTCAAGGCCGGCGTCCCGGTCGGGCTCACCTCGTCCACCCCCGACATCGGCGTGCAGTTCCAGCTGAGCTGGAAGTTCGGCGAGGGACATCGCTAGCCGCGCGCCCCCGCCGTTTCCGGTAAAATGGAGCCACGCATCTTTCCGGCTTTTTCGGGTTGAACACCCAAGAAGGATCTATGAAGAAGACCGTTCTGTCCCTGTTCGCCGCCCTGCTGCTTCTGGCCGTCGCTGCCGCGGCGGGCGACACCTCGATCCTGCGCCCGCCCAAGGGCTACAAGCTCGCCATCGTCGAGTTCGCCGACCTCCAGTGCCCGGACTGCGCGCGCGCCGAGCCCGTCATCCAGGAGGCGCTCCGCACCTACAAGATCCCGCTGGTCCGCTACGACTTCCCGCTGCCCATGCACAACTGGTCGTTCGAGGCGCACGTCAACGCGCGCTGGTTCGACGGCAAGTCGAAGCAGCTGGGCGACGCCTACCGCTCCTACATCTACCGCAACCAGCCGTCCATCACGCGCGAGAACCTGCGCACCTTCACCGAGAAGTTCGCCAGGGAGAACAAGCTCTCCTTCCCGCTCTTCGTCGACCCGCGGGGCGAGCTGGCCGCCAAGGTGCGCGCCGACTACGCCCTCGGACAGAAGGTCGGTATCCAGCACACGCCCACCATCTACATCGTGAGCGACTCGACCAAGGGCACGCCCTTCGTCGAGGTGGTGGACCGCTCGCAGTTCTTCCAGATGATCGACGACATGAAGCGCCAGGTCGGCGGCAGCGTCACCGCCTCCACCGCCAAGCCGGCCAAGAAGGCGCAGTAACGATGTAGCGCCCTCGACCCGAGGGCGCAAACAAGAAGGCCCGCCTCGCGGCGGGCCTTTTCTTTCGGCCAGTCTTGCTACTCGATCTCAAAGGACGCGCCGGCAGCTCAGGGTCGGCGCTCCCGGAGCGGGCCGCTTGTGCGACCCGCTTGAGCTGCCGGCGCGGTCCCTGCACCGGCGCGGGGTTGGAGCCGTCGCGCCGGTGAGCTTGTTGCGACAGCGCTACTTCGCCTTCGCGCTGTCTTCGTTCGACTTCGGCGACTCGCCCACCGCGTTCACCGCCGTGACCTTGTAGTAGTAGGTCGTGCCGGAGGCGAGGCCTTCGTCGCTGTAATGCGTGGTGTTCCCCACCGCGACCAGGAACGTCTCCAGGCCCGGCGCCACGCTCCGATAAATGCGGTAGCCCGTGACCGGCGCGGTGCCCTGGTCCTTGGGCGCCGACCAGGTAAGCATCACGCCGCCCTTCTTCGCGGTCGCCTTCAGGCGCTGCGGAGCGGAGGGCGCGGCCGTGTACGCCGGGGTGAGCGCTACTTCGTTCGAGGTCGCGCTGTCGCCCTTCGCGTTCGTCGCCGCCACGCGGTAGTAGTACGTGGTGCCGTTGGTGACCGCGGTGTCGTCATAGTTGTTCACGACGCCGAGCGTCTGGTAGAGCGTCTCGCCGCCGCTCGATGTCCCGCGGTACAGCTTGTAGCCGGTGATGGCCGAGCCGCCGTTCGACGGCGTCGTCCAGGCAAGGTGGTTGACGGTGTTGCCTTCCATGCCGCTCAGCACCGGCGCTCCCGGAACGGTGGCGAACAGGCCATCGTAGGCGGCGAACAGCGGCAGCCCGCCCGACTGGCGCGCGATCGTGCCGAGCTTCGTCTTCACCGCGTCCTGCGCGTCGGCCGGCGGCTGGCTGACGCAGTTGTTCGGCGGCGGCGTGCCTTCGATCGGGTCCGAGACCGGCGGCAACTGGTCGTCGATGCAGCCGTCGGCGTACCCCACCAGCACGCGCCCCTGCTTGTCCACCGTGATCCCCATGAAGTCGAGCAGGTTGCGGCACGGGTTGTCGCCGCCGCCCAGCCAGATGCAGCCGCGCTGCACCGGATCGCCCGGCGTCGCGTTGTAGGTCGTCCAGGTGTTGCCGCCGTCGTAAGTGAACGAGACGTACAGGTGCCACACGCCCTGGAAGGTCGCGCCCTGCAGGTCGCCGCCCGCGTCGGTGCCGAGGAAGGCCATCGCCGCGCGGTCGTCGTCGCCCGCCACCACGCTGGCGAACGCTGCGTTCTGGATGTTGTGCTGCGTGCCCACGTTCACCGGCTGCGACCAGGTCGCGCCGCGGTCATGCGACACTGCCATCATCGGGAAGTGGTCGCCGTCGATCCAGCCGAGATACACCGTGCCGTTCGGCCCGATGTCGACCCAGGGATCGCTGTTCGCCGCCACGCTGCCCGGCACCAGCGACTTCGTCCAGCTCGTGCCGTTGGTCGTCGAGACGTGCACGCCGATCTGCCCGCCGCAGTCCTTGTTGGGCAGGTAGAGCGTGCCGTCGGGCGCGGTGCGGATGTGCCCGTGCAGCCCGCCGCAGTCCGTGATGAGGTACACCGGCGTGCCCAGCCCGAAGGTGATGCCGCCGTTCATCGAGACCGCGCACTGCGCCGACGCCACGTCCTGCGCGCAGTACTGCACGCTGTTCGGATAGTTGTAGATCGGATCGGTCGACGAGAAGCCCGCCGGGAACGGCCCGCCGCCCACCGTCTGGTGGTCGACGAAGGTGGCGACGCCGCAGCCCACCGGGTTCTGGAACCAGTTCGCGCCGTCATCATCGGTGAACGCCATCAGCGAGCATGCCGCCATCAGCTGCGAGACGAACGTGCGCCCGGTCTTCGCGTCGGTGAACAGGATGGGGTCGAGCGAGATGCGCGAGACGATGGGCGCGCCCACGTTGCCGCTCCACGTCGCCGTCGCCGGCGTCGTGGTGTCGTTGAAGGAGACCCGGAACGTCGTCAGCCCGGCCAGGAACATCACGTTGCCGGACTTCCAGTTCACGCCGATCGAGGGCTCGTTCGCCGTGCGGCCCGCCTGCGACTTCGTGCCGTCCGCCGCGGTGATGACCGGCGGCGTGTAGTTGTCGAACACCTTCGCCGTCGGCGGCGGCGGCGCCGGCTTCTGCGTCAGGTTGAACGTCAGCGTGACGTCGTAGCGCGGGATCGGCAGCGGCGACAGCGAGTTCAGCACGATCACGCGATACGTCCCTGCCGGAACGTTGGAGCCCACCGCGGTCTCTTCCGCGCGGCCCGTGCCGCCCGCGGCCGCCGGATTGGTGTCGTCCGACGAGGCGACCACGTTCCCCCGGCTGTCCACGATGAACAGGCCCACGTCGTCGAGCGAGGGGTCGGTGCCCTCCGGCGTCTGCCACGTCAGGTGCGCGGTCACGTTGCCCGCGTGCGTCTCGTAGTAGTTCGCCGGCAGCTCGACCGTGAGCACGAAGATCTCGCACACGCCCGGAGGCGCGACGTTCGTGCCCGCCGCCTGCTGCGTGCAGGTCGGCAGCGAGTAGTTCGTGAAACCGGATGAGACCGCCAGCGGCCCGCCGGTGAAGGTGATCGTCTGCTTGGTGCCGAGTGTGTCGTCGGATGGCGTGGTGAAGGTGCCGGAAGAGGGGGTGGCAGCCTGGAGGGTGCTCGCGAGCGACAAGAGAGCGAGTGCGAGCACGAGGGCAAAGCGCGCCGAATGCTTCATGCAAGTGTCTCCGTGCGTTGATGTGGGGAAACAGGGAGCCGTGGGCCGCGGGTCCGTAAGCACGACGAGCGACGCGAAACGCGACGCGAAGAGGGGGAGAGATTCATGTGCGCCGAGTAGCTAGTCGTGCTGCTACTAGCTAGGACTAGACGTGCGTACATCCAATTCGAGTTGCCTGTGATCAGGAACATTTGGGCGCCGAGAGACGTGCAGCTAGTAGTACGACTATCTACTGGGCGGCAATCCTAAGCGTGGTTGGGAGGCCCTGTCAAGCCCGCCGTCCCGCCACTTGGCGCCGCCCAAGGCTCCGCCCCGCCGCCTTGGTAGGCGTGAGGGCGCCCCGACCTGGTTCCCGCCCGATATTCCTTGAACCGCGTCCAAAACCGTAGTAGGGATATGACTATGGCCTCCCCACAATCGGCCTCCGACTCGCAGAAGATCGCGGGCTTGTCGTCGCACGACCGCATCCTCCAGGCGGCCAAGCACCTGTTCGCCACGCGCGGCTATGAATCGACCAGCACGGTCGCCATCGCGCGCGCCGCCGGCACCAGCGAGTCGCAGCTCATCAAGCACTTCGGTTCCAAGGAAGGCCTGCTGGAAGCCATCTTCGACATGGGATGGGAGCGCATGTCCTCCATGTTCCCCGCGCTCCAGCCCATCGCTTCGCCCGCCGAGCGCCTGGAAGCGCTGCTCGAGATGATGCTCTCCGGCATGGAGCGCGACCCCGAGCTCAAGGAACTCATGCTGCTGGAAGGCCGCCGCATCCGCAAGGAAGGCCACATGGTCATGCTCACCGGCGGCTACCTCCGCCTGGTGCAGATGGCCGACGCCATGATCACCGAGATGAAGCAGAAGGGCGAGCTGCGCGACGACGTCGAGCCCCAGGCCCTGCGCTGCGCCCTGATGGGCATGCTCGAAGCCATGATGCGCGACCAGATCCTCGCCCAGCGCATCGGCTTCCCCGCCAAGTTCAAGACCGACGAGCTGCGCAAGATCTTCCACACCGTCCTCGCCGCCTTCAGTAAGAAACTGCGCTAGGGCAGCCCTTCTGGGCGTCTCGCGAACAAAGAAAAAGAGACGGCCAGAAGGCCGTCTCTACCGAAGCTCCTCGCGTCTAGAGTTTCCGCAGCACCTCGAAGCAATCCTCGTTGTCGGGCTGCTTATCGAGCGGGTAGACCTTCGCGAACACGATCTTCCCCTGCTTGTCGATCACGAAGACCGCGCGCTCGTTGATCCCGGGGATGGGGTCGCCCGCGCGCAGCACGCCGAACTTCTTCGCCACCTCGCCGTGCGGATAGAAATCCGACGCCAGCGGGTAGTTCAGCATGCCGATATCTTTCTTCTGCCACGCGATGTGGCTGGGGATCGAATCCACGCTTATGCCCACGACCTGGGCATCGAAGCCGGCGAACTTTTCGAGGTCCGCGTTATACGCCGGCATCTGCGCGGTTCAGACCGGGGTCCAATCCAGCGGATAGAAGGCGAGCACCACGTTCTTCTTGCCCCGCAGGTCACTCAGCTTGAACTTGTCTTTCTTATCGCCGGTGACGGCCGGGACTTCGAAGTCCGGGGCCTGGTCGCCCACGTTCAATGGCATAAGGCCTCCACTCACTATGAAGTACTGGGTGCAACCCTTGATTCTATGCGGCGGTCGCGGGCAGGGCAAGCTGCCCTTCCGGCCTAAGGCGCGGTGGAAAACGAAGGTCGCGCGCCGCGCATCGTACCGACTGGCCGTTCGACATCCGCCCGGAGGAGTCCCATGTTCGGTTTCGGTCCGCGCTACAACTACGAGCGCTTCACGCGCGAGATGCTCGACCCCAAGCAACACCGCGCGCTGTTCGAGGACGCGCCGCGTCCCGGCGAGCGCGCTCCCGACTTCGAGGGGCGCACGCTCGCGGGCGACCGCGTCCGGCTCTCCGATTTCCGCGGCGAACGCAACGTGGTGCTCGTCTTCGGCTCCGGCACCTGCCCCATGACCGCCGGCTCCATCCGCGGGCTCAACGCGCTCGCCGAAGAGCTGCGTTCCGACGACCTGGAGTTCCTGTTCGTCTACGTGCGCGAGGCGCATCCCGGCGAGTCGCAACCCGCGCACCGCTCCTGGGAAGACAAGGTCGACGCCGCCGAGCGCTTCCGCGACGAGGACGAAGTCACGATGCCGATGGTCGTCGACGACGTCCGCGGCGCCATCCACAGGAAGTACGGCAAGCTGCCCAACCCGGCGTTCGTGGTGGACAAGTCCGGCCGCATCGCCTATCGCATGATGTGGACGCAGCCCGCGCCTCTGGCCGCCGCGCTCGACGAGCTGCTCGAGGCGCAGCAGGAACGCGGCGCCGAGCACGCCATCGTGCAGGGCGGGGAAGACCTCTCCATGCCGCTCAACTACGCGCTCTTCCACGCCTACCGCGCGCTCGAGCGCGGTGGGCGCCAGGCGATGGAAGACTTTCGCCAGGCGATGGGCGTGCGCGGCCGCATCGCCCTCGCCGCCAGCCGCATCGCCGAGCCCATGTCGGAGAACGCCGGCAAGATCGCCCTGACCGCGGCGCTCTCCGGCGCCGTGCTCGCCGGCGGCATCTTCGCCGGCATGCAGTTGCGCAAGCGCCGCAAGCCGCTCGCGCCAGATCCCTATAGCTTTCCCAAGCCGAAGGAGCCGCGCAGCGACCGCACCGGCACCGACGACTACGAATCGCTCGGGATCTGAGCTTGTTCAGGGGTAAGCGCCGGCGACTCGCCGGCGCTTTTTCCTTTCGGTCACTCTGGACCGTGGACTGTGGACTAGACACTCACTTCCGGCGTAGCCGCCAGCAGCGTCCGCGTGTACTCGTGTTGCGGCCGCTCCGTGATCTGCTCCGTCGTCCCCAGCTCCACGATCTTTCCCGCTTGCATCACCGCGATGCGCGTCGCCAGGTACCGCACCACCGGCATGGCGTGGGAGATGAAGAGGTAGGTGAGCCCGAAGTCGCGCTGCAGCTCGCGCAGCAGGTTCACGATCTGCGCGCCGACCGAGACGTCGAGCGCCGAGACCGGCTCGTCGCACACCACGAACCTCGGCCGCAGCGCGAGCGCGCGCGCGATCACGATGCGCTGCCGCTGGCCGCCCGAAAACTCGTGCGGGTACCGTCCTAAGGCCGACTCCTCCAGCCCCACCGCCCGCAGCAGCTCGCGCGCTTTCTCGGCCTGCGACTGCCTGGTCCCGTCGCCGTGGATCACCAGCGGCTCGCTGACGATCTCCGCCACGCGCATCCGCGGGTCGAGCGAGCTGAACGGGTCCTGGAAGACGATCTGCATGTCGCGCCGCAGCTTGCGGAGCTCCGCGCCGCTGGCCGCGAGCACCTCGCGCTCTTCGAAGCGCATACTCCCCGACGTCGGCTCGATCAAGCGCAGGATGCACCGCCCGAGCGTCGTCTTGCCGCAGCCCGATTCGCCCACCAGCCCCAGCGTCTCGCCCGCCGCGATCGCGAACGACACGCCGTCGAGCGCGCGCACTTCCTTCGCCCCGCGCACCGCGGTCCCAAACACCGACTCGCTCGCCGGATACACCTTGGTCAGCTCGCGGACTTCGAGCAATGGCATGGTTCTAGTCCTTTGGTTCCTTTCGACGAACGGGCCATGCGAAAGCAAGCAACGCGAAGAGTGGAATGGTTGCAAGTGCCGCAGGGATGAGAATCGTTTCCCATCCGCCGTGAAAAATGAAAGCCGCCATATCGTCCTCCTGGATTATGAACGATTAGCGCGACTGCCCTTGCACTTCCTTGACCACCTGGTCGAACTCCGCCCCGAGCGCGCGCACCAGCGGCGCGGCGTCATATACCTTCAACCCGCCGTCGATCGTGCCCACGATGAGCGACACCCTCCCGGTCCGCCGGAAGTTCGCCACCACGCGCGGATATCCGCCCACCGCCGCGTTCAGCCGCATCTGGCCCTTGTCTTCGTCGAT
>DATIBR010000160.1 GCA_035457425.1 Terriglobales bacterium | reverse complement strand
CGCGCGGGCACTCCGTAGGAGACTTCAAACAAGGGGAGTTTGTTGGTTGCGGCGTAGCAGGCGAGGGCAATACGAGCCCTCCGCGCGGATCACAGGACTGGTGTGGTTCGCAGACCTCAGTAGGTGCAGGTTTCTCCGTCCAGGCCAACCTCATGTCCAACGACAAGGTTTGGCCCGCGATGGCCAAGGCGTTCGAAGAGTCCAAAGGCGACCTCGCCGAGCGCATGCTGGCCGCCCTCGACGCCGCGCAGTCGGTCGGCGGCGACATCCGCGGGCGCCAGTCCGCCGCCCTTATCGTGGTGAAGGCGCACTCCAGCGGCAAGCCCTGGGAAGATCGCATCTTCGACCTGCGCGTGGACGACAATGTGGAGCCGCTCAAGGAACTGCGCCGCCTCGTCGCGCTCCAGCGCGCCTACAACCACATGAACGCCGGCGACCTCGCCGTGGAGCACAAGGACCAGGAGGCCGCGCTGCGCGAGTACGCCGCCGCCGAGCAGATAGCCGAGACCGCCGAGGGCATTCCCGCCTCGCGCCTCGCCGAGATGCGCTTCTGGCACGCCGTCGCGCTCGTCAACATGAAGCGCGTAGACGAATCGCTGCCCATCTTCGCCAAAGTCTTCGCCGGCCCCGACGGCGCCAACTGGCGCGAACTGGTCGGCAGGCTGCCGCACTCGGAGCTGCTGCCGAATGATCCCGAACTCATCAAGCGCATTCAGTCCGCGAAATAGGATTCACCACGGAGACACGGAGGGCACGGAGAGAAACAGGTAATCAAAATCTCCGTGTGCTCCGTGCCTCCGTGGTAGGTTGACCTTTCGATGACTCGCCGAGAATTGCTAAAGCGAGCTGCCCTCGCCGCGCCCGCGGTGCTGCGCGGGCGCTTCCTGCTCTTCGCCCAGTCGCCGCGCGCCTATTCGGACCGCTGCATCAAGCTGGTCGGGCGGTCGCTGGTCATCGACATGCTCAGCCAATTCAAGCTGGGTGGCTTTCTCGACGTGCTGCCGCAGCCCGGCCCGCGCGTCACCACCTGGTTCTCGCATCCCGAGACGTTCACGCCGGCCGACTACGAGCGCTACCGCTCCTCCGGCATCACCGCCTTCCAGATCGGCTGGGGCTACGGCCCGAACGCCTACGACGATGCCAACACCATCCTCGCTGCCTGGAACCGGTTCATCGCGGCGCACCCGAAGGAGCTGGTGCGCATCGACCGCGCGCCGTTCTTCGCCTTCGCCAAGCGCACGGGCAAGATCGGGATCATCCTCGGCTTCCAGAACGCCGAGCACTTCCGCTCGGTCTCCGACGTGGACGCGTTCCACGTGCTCGGCCAGCGCGTCTCGCAGCTGACCTACAACTTCGGCAATGCCATCGGCTGCGGCTATGAAGAGCGGCCCGACACCGGCCTCACGGCTTACGGCGCGAGCGTGGTCGCGCGCATGAACCAGGTCGGGATGGCCATCGACGTCTCGCACTGCGGCGACAGGACGACCTCGGACGCGCTCGCGGCCTCGACCAAGCCGGTGGTCATCTCGCACTCCAACTGCCGCGCGCTCAACCCGCACCCGCGCTGCAAGACGGACGACCAGATCCGCGCGCTCGCCAAGAACGGCGGCGTGATGGGCATCAGCGCGGTGCAGATGTTCGTGCGTGCGGGCGGCGCGGCGACCCTCGAGAACGTGCTCGACCACTTCGACCACGTGGCGAAGCTGGTGGGCGTGGAGCACGTGGGCATCGGCTCCGACAGCGACCTCGACGGCTACGACAAGCTGCCTCCCGTGCTGCATCGCCGCATGCTCGCCGGCTACAAGGAGAACGCGCCCGCGCGCGGCGACATCCCCGGGCTCGACCACCCGCAACGCGTCTTCGACCTGACCGAGGGCCTGATCCGGCGCAATTACTCCGACGACGCGATCGAACTGATCCTGGGCGACAACTTCCGCCGCGCGCTCGGCAGTATCTGGAAGTAGTCTCTTTCAGCTGTCATTCCGAGGAGCGCAGCGCCGAGGAATCTGCGGTGCCATCAAGAGCAGATTCCTCGCTTCGCTCGGAATGACAAGTGTGGTATCCCTTAACGCCTGTGATCAGCTACAAAGGGTTCGACCACGTGGCGCTGGTGACCAAGCGCCTGCCCGAGATGGTGAAGTTCTACAAGGAAGGCCTTGGGCTGAGCATCGAGAGCGAGGGCACGGCGAAGGCGGGCTACAAGGTCGTCACGCTGGGAGCGGGCAGCGCCATCCTGGACCTGCTGGAGGCGACGCCGACGAATCCCGCGCCCGCGGCGAACCTCACCGAGACGCACTTCTGCCTGGTGGCCCACGGCACCTCGATCTACGAGGTCATCAGCGCGCTCAAGCGCTCAGGCCTCACGCCGCTGCCGGCGGAGGTCACGACCGGCGCGGAAGGGAAGAGCCTCTCGACCTTCCTGCGCGACCCGGACGGGAACCTCGTCGAGATCAAGGTCTATTAAGACCAGTTTCCGGTTTCCCGTTTCCCGTTTCCGGCGGAGCTATACTGAGAAGATCCCACCCTAAGCGGAAATCGGGAACAGGAAACTGGAAACCATGTTACTAAGCGGCATCTTCCCTGCGGCGACCACGCCCTTCTACTCCGACGGCTCCATCTACTTCAAGAAGTTGGAGCACAACCTCGACCGCTACTCCAAGGCGCCGCTGGCGGGCGTCGTGATCCTGGGTTCGACGGGCGAGGCCATCCTGCTGAGCGACCAGGAGCGGCGCGACGTCCTGAAGTGCGCGCGCGGCGCGGTCACGCCGGAAAAGGTGCTGATCGCCGGGGTGGGGCACGAATCGGCGCGCGAGACCATCGCGCTCTCCGAGCACGCGGCGACGCTGGGCTACGACGTCGCCATGGTGCGCACGCCGCACTACTACAAGGCGCAGATGAACCCGCCGCAGATGCTCGCTTTCTACCGCTTCGTGTGCGACCAGTCGCCGCTGCCGGTCATCATCTACAACTTCCCGCAGGCGACAGGCTACGACATTCCGGCGGAGCTCGTGATCGAGCTCGCCGGGCACCCGAACCTGATCGGCATCAAGGAATCCAGCGGCAACATGGAAAAGGTGGAAAAGATGGTCGCGGGGACGCGGCACATCAAGCGGCAGGTGGCGGTGACCGAGCAGCAGCAGGCGGTGACCGCGCGCCTGCGGAGCGCGCCCGCGGCAGCGAGCGCGCCCACGGCCGAGTTCGTGCCGGCGCAGGCGATCGGCGGCGCGGCGGTGGCGACCGCTCCGCCCAAGGTCACGCTGAAGACCAGGCAGCGCGAAGTCGGGTTCCAGGTGATGGTGGGCTCGGCGCAGACGCTGAAGGAGTCGCTCGACCGCGGCGCGGTGGGCGCGATCCTGGCGTTCGCCGATTGCGCGCCGACGGCGTGTTTCGAGATCTACGCCGCCTGGAAAGACGGCGACATGGCGCTGGCCGGCGAGAAGCAGGCGCGCATCAAGGAAGCGGCGACGACCATCGTCGGCAAGTACACCATCCCGGCGATCAAGTACGCGATGGACCTGAACGGCTACTATGGCGGGCCGCCGCGACTGCCGCTGCTGCCGCCCGACGCCACCATCAAGGCCGACATCGAGCGGCTGATGGAAAACATCCGGAACTAAGGTGGCGAGAAAGAAGAAGCCGGCGCGCCTTCGGCCCGCACGGCCGCCCGTTTTGCACAAGACCTCGGAAGGGCTCAAACCCTACGTGACATTCCTCGAGCGCGAGCTCCTCTCGTGGCCGCAGGTAACGGCCAAACCGATGTTCGGACTGACGGCGTACTACCGCGGCCCGCACATCTTCGCGGCGCTGCCGCGCACGCGCGCGCTCGATTCGCCGGACTCGGTCAGCTACAAACTGCCGTCGGAAAAGGCGCGCGGTGCGCCCGGCCCGGGCTGGAAGTCCATCGAGATCTTCTCTGACGGCGACCTTCGCCAGGCGCTCGCAGCGTTCCACCGGGCATACCAGGAAGCCGCCGGCAGGAGACGTTAGGCCGCGCGCTTGCCCTTCGGCTTGCCGAGTCTCTGCTCCAGCGCGCGCAGGACTTCTTCCGGCTCGGCCTGCAGCCGGCTGCGCTTCTGCGGTCGCGGCTCCGCTTTTCGCTCCTGCTGCTGGTCGCGCCCCATGGCGGGCGGGTTCGTTGCCGGATCCTTTCCCTGGGTCTCGCCGGTCGCGGGGTCGACGATATAGAGGAGGTCGGAGAGCTCGCTGGCGTGCTCTTCCTCGTCCGCCAGGATGTGCTCGACCATGCGGCGCGTGGTGGGGTCGTTGTCGCCGAAGTAGCGCACCATCTTCTGGTAGACCTCGATGACGATGCGCTCGGCGATGAGGTCTTCGCGGATCATGTCGGCGAGCGTCTCGCCTTCGATGTACTGCGAGACCGAGCGCTGCAGCAGGGAAGCGGGGTTGAAATCGGGTTTCCCGCCGAGCTGCTGGATGCGCTCGGCGATCTCGTCGGCGTGCTCGCGCTCCGCGTCGGCGTGCTCCTTGAACTCGCCGGCAACGCTCTTGCCGTGGACGCCGGTCGCCATGAAGTAATGGTGCATGTAGCGCAGCACGCACACGATCTCGGTGGCCAGCGCCTCGTTCAGGATGGCGATGGTCTTTGCGACGTCGCCCTGGTAGGACTGCGTCACGGCTCCTTCTTCGATCTTGCGCACCGCGCGCTCGCGGATCTGCTCCACATCCTTGACGAACTCAGGCATGGTCCTCCCCTTCGGCCAGGAAACGGCCTCCTGGATTAGAAGTCGCAGGCCATGAGAAATGATGTCCCAAGGAAAAAGGCCGTCCGCCGCGGGGACGGCCCTTTAAGAACAGCCTCTATTGCGCCGCCGCCGGCATGGGGCCGATGTGGATGGGCGCCCGCGTCATCCCGATGGCGCCGGAGAGGGCGTCGCGGACCGCGATCTTGAGGATGTAGTCGCCGGGATCGAGCTTCAGCGGGATGTCGAAGCGGGGTCCCATCTGGTGGAAGATCTCCAACTGTTCCTTGCTGAAGACTGCCGATTGCGAGCGGCCGGCGTTGGCGACCATCTTGCCGTTCTTGTCGTAGGCGGCCACCAACAGGTCGATGTCGATCTCCTCGCCGCCGTCGGGCTGGGGGTTCGTCTTAAGGGACTTGGAATACACGATGACCTGCACCGTCGCGTCCTTCGACCCGGGCTGCGGCTGGAGGACGCGGGCGTCGATGGTGACGGCTGTAGCCGGAAAGGGATCGGAGAGCGCCACGCGAATCTCTTCCTGCCGCGCTTTTGCCTGGTCCTTTGCCTTCAGGTTCATCGGATGGCTCAGGTCCACCGCGTAGTAGCCGGTGCGGTAGCGCAGCTTCACGTCGGTCCGGTTCACCTTCACCTGTATTTTCCGGAACTTGTTGTCGAAGTTCTTGTCGTCGGGGTAATAGCCGATGACGTAGCTCTCGCTGCCTTCGGCGGCTGCGATCGCGACCGCGTTATCCACGTCGTTGCGGTTGTAGAAGGCCTTGCCGCCTGTCTGGCCCGCGAGCTCTTCCATCACCATCTTCGAGGAGCGCGTCTCGCGGTAATCTTCGTCGCCGACGCGACCCAGGTTGGAGAACCCGCCCATGCGTCCGACGATGCCCGCGGTCTGCGCGTCGGATCCCAAGCCCACGGTCAGGCCGAGCGCGTCCACCGGATAGACCGAGACGCGCGCCTGGGTCAGCAGCGCCTCGGTCAGCTTGAACTGTTCCGCAAAGCTCTGGGAGAAGCCCATCGTGCTGGGCGTGTCGGGCATGAAGTCAAACGGAAATGCCGATGATACCCAGATCAGGTTCTTGCGGCCCGGATAGCCCGCCGTCGCGCGCGCGATGGCGCGCATGGCTTCCATCGTGATCTGCACGCGCTCCTCGAGCGCGCGCGTCACCTGCTCCGCGGTGAAGTAATTCAGGTTCGCGACGATGCGGTCATATGCGCTCTGCCCCAGGCCCTGCAAACCTTCCAGCACGACCGGCTGGTCGGGCGCCGTGGTCGACCGGTTATAGGTCGTTGATTCCATCGGCTTGAAGTTCTCCAGCGCCTTCCGCAGCAACTCCGGGTCGGTGGTGAAGTCCTGCAGGACGCGCACCTCGTTCCCCAGCGCGAGCACCGCCGTCGCCGTCGACGATTTGTACTGGTTCGTCAGGTACTTGAGCAGCTCCTGCCGAACATAAGCCTGGTTCTTCGTCTTCGTGTTCAGGCCATCCAGCAGGATGACCGTGACGGCATTGCTCAGCCCCGTACCCTTCAGCGCTGGTCGGTTGCTGAGGTAGTTCGCCGGCAAGGGCTTCGCCTCCTCATTCCTCGGGGTGAAGCGCTCGAATACCGAGAGCTTCTGTTCCTTGCCCTTTTCCGTGACGACGAAGTCACCCATCTTCAGGTCCTTGACCGGCTTGCCGCTATTGTCGGTGGCGATGACGTCGATCAGGACGAGCCGCGTCGTGGCCTTGATGGTGTCGCTCTTTTCTTGTGGCAGGGCGGAGGTGACAAGCAACATGCAGGAGAGCAGGGCTGCCAGGGTGCGCTTCAGGAAGGTCACGGAATGCCTCTTCGGATAAGGGGGATACTGGGGAACCGTCATGGTAGGACGCTCCGGAGGGCGCGTCAACCAGCGTCACCGCTCCGGCGCTCGTGGAAAAGGAGTAAAGTAGGGGACCGCAGCCGCTGCCTGAGCGGCTCGTTCTGACCATCTCCTGCTCCCGCCGCTCGTGTTCCCGGTCAGGATTGCGGCCTCACAGGCTCCGGTGATACCCGTCACCGACCCTTACCCGATTTGGGCCTGAAATCGTCCTGTACGAACGGCTTGCGCGCCTCCCGCAGGCCAGGAGGTACCGATGGCGGACGATGAAGTGAAGTGTCCTCTTTGTAAGGGACACGCCGTTCTTACCCGCGAAGAGGCGCTCGCGCGCCTCGAGAGCGAGGATTTCCGCACCACCATCCAGGGCTACCACCGCCCCAACCTCAACCTGCCGGAAGATGCCGGGACCGAAGGCGAGTGCGAGCTGGCGGCCGCGCCTTCGCACGCGCGCAACCTGACGCCCGAGCGAGAACTCTCGCGCGGGTGGCTCGGCTGGGGACGCAGGAGCCCGAAGGAGTAGCACCAGGCTGATCGGCTCGCACCACGTCATAGGAAGCATATGCACTGTTAATCGAACAGCTCCGAGGAGAAATCAACATGGTCACAACGCAAGCGGCCCCGCCGCAGCTCCAAGAAGACCTGAATCCATTCCACATCGCCAGCCAGCAGTTCGAGGCCGCGGCGGACAAACTAAAACTCGATGCCGGCCTGCGCGCCACCCTGCGCAACCCGCGGCGCTGCCTCGTCCTCTCGCTCCCGGTCCGCATGGACGACGGCTCCATCAAGGTGTTCGATGGTTATCGCGTGCAGCACAACATCGCGCGCGGTCCCGGCAAGGGCGGCATCCGCTACCATCCCAACGTCTCGCTCGATGAAGTGAAGGCGCTCGCCTCCTGGATGACCTGGAAGTGCGCGACCGTCAACATCCCGCTCGGGGGCGCCAAGGGCGGCATCATCTGCGATCCGCACAAGCTCTCCAAGGGCGAACTGGAGCGGCTGACCCGCCGGTACGCGGCGGAGATCAGCATGATCATCGGCCCCGACCGCGATATCCCCGCGCCCGACGTCTACACCGACGGCCAGGTGATGGCGTGGATCATGGATACCTTCAGCATGATGTCGGGCAACAACTCGCCCGGCGTCGTGACCGGCAAGCCGATCTTCCTGGGCGGCTCGCTGGGACGGAACGAAGCCACGGCCCGCGGCTGCGTGTTCGTCATTCGCGAAGCCTGCAAGACCAAGAACATCGACCTGAAGAACGCCACCATCGCCATCCAGGGATTCGGGAACGCGGGCTCGATCGCCGCCGACCTGCTGTTCCGCGAAGGCGCCAAGGTGATCGCCGTGAGCGACACCAAGGGCGGCGTGATGAACAAGAAGGGTCTCGACGTCCCGGCCCTGCTCACCTACAAGCGCAAGACCGGCTCGGTGGTGAACTTCCCCGGGACCGAGGCGCTGCCCAGTGAGGCGGTGCTCGAGCTGCCGTGCGACATCCTGATCCCGGCGGCGCTCGAGAATCAGATCACCGGCGCCAACGCGGCGCGCGTGCAGGCGAAGATCGTCGCGGAAGCGGCGAACGGACCGACCACGCCCGCGGCCGACGCCATCCTGTTCAAGAAGGGCATCCTCGTGCTCCCCGACATCCTCGCGAACGCCGGTGGCGTGACCGTCAGCTACTTCGAGTGGGTGCAGGACCTGGCCGAGCTCTTCTGGGACGAGGACGAGGTCAACAAGAAGCTGGAGAAGGTGATGGTGAAGTCGTTCAACGACGTGCTGGCGATGGCGACCACGCACAACGTGGACATGCGCACCGGCGCCTTCATCCTGGCCATCGACCGCGTGGCCATGGCGACGCGGACGCGCGGCATCTGGCCATAACCCTGGCCTGGCAACACTTGGGGCGACCCCGCGGGGTCGCCCCATAGTTTTGCTTCCCGCTAGCTGCTCAGCGTTAGCACCGGGCAGGGCGCCTGCGAGATGACGTCGTAGGCGACGTCGTGCGGGGCATGCGACGCCAGCCCCGAGTATTTCGGCTTGCGCACGCCCATGACGATCAGGTCACTGTGCTCGCGCTGGGCCGTCTCGAGGATGCGCTGCGCGGGCGGTCCGTATTCGATCAGCACCTCGGGCGAGCAGAACAGGTCGGCATCTTCCGGGATCAGGCGCTTCAGCCGGCTGCGGATCTCCATCAGCCGCCGCTGCGGCTTGGCGCGCAGCTCGCGCGGATCGGAGACGACGTGCAGCAGGGTCACGCGGCCGCGGTCGTCCATCGCGAGCGACAGCGCGTAGGAGGCGGCGTGCATCGAGGGCTCGTCGAAGTGCGTGGCGAACAGGATCTTGCGGATGGGCGTCGCCTCCGCCACCGTGGTCATCCTCGGCCCGACCGTCATCACCGGCAGGGAAGTGCCGCGCAGCAGCTCCTCCGCGGTGGAGCCGAACACCAGCTTCGCCAGCGTGCTGTGCTGGTGGCAGCCCATCACGACCAGGTCGATCTCGTACTCTTCCGCGATGCGCGGGACGACCTCGTGGAACGGTCCGTTCTCGAGCAGCAAGGCGTGCGAGACCTCCTTGAGGCGAGTGTGCAGTTCCAGGTCCTTCAATTCCAGTTCCGAGCGGCGGCGCTCCAGGTCGGGCCAGCGCCGCGTGGGGTCTTCGGGGACGAACGTGCTTTCCGCCGGCGGCAGCAGGTGGCAGGCGATGATGCGCGACTCGCGCAGCTTCTGGATGCGCAGCGCGTGCGAGAGCGTGACGTGCGAGTGGCGGTCCAGATCGACCAGCAAGAGGATGTTCTTGAGTTGGAGGTGGGAGCGGAGGAGCGGGATCATTTCAGGCTGTGCGACGGGCATGGCGCCTCCTTGCGGGGGACGGCGGGGAAGACTCACACGCATCCATTGCGACGGTACCGCGCGGCTTGCGGCCACGCGGTGACGCGGGTCACAGCAGGCAACTTGACGGAGGCGCGCGGCTATCCTATAATTCGAACGTTCGTTCGGATATGGCGACCACCCCAGCCCTCGGCCGCAAACGCTCGGCCGAAACCCGTGCCCGCGACCGGCGCTTCGACCGCCGGCTGGGCGAGATCCTCGCCTTCGCCACCGACGTCTTCTACGAGAAGGGCTACGAGGGGGCGTCGATGCGCGACCTCTCGCGTGCCAGCGGCATGTCGCTCGCCGGCCTGTACCACTACTTCGAGTCAAAAGAGAAGCTGCTCTACCTCATCCAGCGCACGACCTTCCGCACCATCATCGAGCGCGTCCGCAAGCGCCTCGCCGAAAGCAGCGACCCGGTCGAGCGCATCCGCATCTTCATCGCCAACCACCTGGAATATTTCCTGGCGAACAAGAAGGGGATGAAGGTGCTGTCGCACGAGGCCGACTCGCTGAAGAACGGCTACGGCAGGGAAGTCGCGGCCATCAAGCGCGAGTACTACGCCATCTGCCTCGGGCTGGTCGAGGACCTGAAGCGCGCGCAGGGTTTAGAATCTTCGCCGCGCCTCGCAGTGCTGAGCCTGTTCGGCATGATGAACTGGATCTACACCTGGCACAATCCGCGCGTCGACGCCGACGCCGGCGCGCTCAGCCGCCAGATGGGCGACATCTTCCTCAACGGTATCCTCGCTTCCAAAGCCAAGATTGGCGCAGCAAGAGAAAAGACGAGTGCGCGAAGCGCACCGAGTTCAAGACGATAAAGGAGCTTTATGGCCACCACCACTGCTGAAGCAACCAAGACGCTGGTCAACTACCGCACCGATGGCGGTGTGGCGATCATCGAGATGAACGATCCGCCGGCGAACACCTACACCTACGAGATGAACCGGCAGCTCGACGAAGCCATCCTGAAGGCGCGCTTCGACAACGACGTGCACGTGCTCGTGCTGACCGGCAACGGCGACAAGTTCTTCTCCGCGGGCGCGAACATCAAGATGCTGGCGTCGGTCGACCCGGTCTTCAAGTACTACTTCTGCCTGCACGCCAACGAGACGCTGCTGCGCCTGGAGCACACGCCCAAGCTGGTCATCGCGGCGCTCAACGGGCACACCGTCGGCGGCGGCCTGGAGATCGCGATGGCGGCCGACATCCGCATCGCGCGGCGCGACGCCGGCAAGATCGGCCTGCCGGAGGTGAATCTCGGCGTGCTTCCCGGCACCGGCGGCACGCAGCGCCTCTCCCGCCTGGTCGGCAAGTCCAAGGCCATCGAACTGATGGTCACCGGCAACACCTTCACCTTCGAAGAGGCCAAGGAGATGGGCATCGTCAACGACATCTTCGAGCGCGAGGACTTCATGGCGAACATCATGGAGTACGCGCGCCAGTTCTGCCCGCCCAACAAGGCGGCGATGGCGGTCGGGCACATCAAGCGCTCCTGCCAGACCGGCTCGGAGATCCCCATGGAGTCGGCGCTCGCCATCGAGCGCGAGCTGCAGTCGCTGCTCTTCAAGTCGGCCGACGCCAAGGAAGGCCTCAACGCCTACGTCGAGAAGCGTCCGGCGGACTTCAAGGCGAAGTGACGGCGTTTGGCGGGCGTGAGCGCAGCGGGAGCCCGCCGCCGTCATCCTGAGCGAGTGCTCGGCCGGTCGCGGCCGAGCACGAGTCGAAGGATCTCTAGAGTCGCAACCGGAAACAGGAAACGGGAAACTGATTCATGATCGCAGCAACCAAAGCGAACGTTAAGCCGGGGAAGCTCCTCATCGGCGGCGAGTGGGTGGAAGGCAAGAAGACCTTCAACACTGTCAACCCCGCCACCGGCGAGGTGCTGACCCAGGTCGCCGAGGCGAGCGCGACCGAGGTCGACGCCGCCGTGCGCGCGGCGCGCAAGGCGTTTGACTCGCGCGACAAAGGCTCCTGGTCCACCATGCCCGCCAGTGAGCGCGGTCGCATCATGTGGCGCCTGGCCGACCTGCTCGAGCGCAACATCGACGAGTTTGCCGAATTGGAGACGCTCGACAACGGCAAGCCCATCTTCGAGTCGCGCTACATCGACATGCCGATGGTGGTCGACGTGCTGCGCTACTACGCCGGATGGGCCACCAAGATCCACGGCCAGACCATCAACGCGCTGGCGAACGCCTTCAGCTACACGCTGCGCGAGCCGGTGGGCGTCGTCGGCGCCATCGTGCCATGGAACTTCCCGCTGCTGCTGGCGAGTTGGAAGCTCGGCCCGGCGCTTGCCTGCGGCAACACCGTGATCCTGAAGCCCGCCGAGCAGACGCCGCTCACCGCCCTGCGCTTCGCCGAACTCGCGCAGGAAGCGGGCCTGCCCGCGGGTGTGCTGAACGTCATCACCGGCGGACCCGAGACCGGCGCGGCGCTGGTGCGCCATCCCGAGGTCGACAAGATCGCCTTCACCGGCTCGACCGCCGTCGGCAAGGAGATCATGAAGGCCTCCGCCGAGACGCTGAAGCGTGTGACGCTCGAGCTCGGCGGCAAGTCACCCAACATCGTTTTCGCCGACGCGCCGGTCGACCAGGCGGTGCGCGGCGCGCTCAACGGCATCTTCTACGGCAAGGGCGAGGTCTGCTCCGCGGGCTCGCGCCTGTTCGTCGAGAAGAAGATCGAGGACGAGTTCCTCACCAAGCTGGTCGAGTCCTCGAAGAAGATGAAGCCGGGCGACCCGCTCGACCCGAAGACGCGGCTGGGCGCCATCGTCAGCGAGCAGCAGATGAACACGGTGCTCGGCTACATCGCGGCCGGGAAGCAGGAGGGCGCGCAGCTCGCCGCCGGCGGTAATCGCGCGTCGGTCGACGGCAGCAAGGGATACTTCGTCGAGCCGACCATCTTCCGCGGCGTGACCAACGAGATGAAGATCGCGCAAGAAGAGATCTTCGGGCCGGTGCTCGCCACGCTCAGCTTCGACGACGTCGATCAGGTCGCTGAGCTCGCCAACAAGACCATTTACGGTCTCGCTGCCGCGATCTGGACCTCGGACATCAAGCGCGCGCACAACCTCTCGCGCCGCCTGAAGGCCGGCACGGTCTGGATCAACACGTACGGCGACGGCGACGCCTCGTTCCCGTTCGGCGGCTACAAGCAGTCCGGCTTCGGCCGCGACCTCGGCGCCGAGGCCATCAACCATTACACGGAAGTGAAAGCCGTCTGGGCACGGCTCTAGGGAGAATCATGCCAGGCA
>DATIBR010000159.1 GCA_035457425.1 Terriglobales bacterium | reverse complement strand
CTTCGCGGCGCTGGAGTTCTACAACGCCGCGCAGGCCGCCGGGATCAAACCCATCCTCGGCTGCGAGCTCTACATCTCGAAGAAGGACGACCACGACACGCGGCGCACCCCGCCCGACGGCGACACCTACAACCACCTGCTCGTGCTCGCGGAGAACGACGAGGGCTACCGCAACCTGGTGAAGATCACCAGCGAGGCGTCGCTGCACGGCTTCTACTACAAGCCGCGCATCTCGAAGAAATTCCTGGCCGAGCACTCCAAGGGGCTGATCGCGCTCTCCGGCTGCCTGAAGGGCGAAGTGGCCGAGCGCTTGACGGAAGGGAAGTACGACGAGGCGAAAAAGGCCGCCGCCAACCTGCGCGACATCTTCGGCAAGGACAATTTCTTCCTCGAGATCCAAGACCAGGGCCTGGAGCTGGAGCACCGCATCCATCCCGACCTGTTCCGGCTGGAGAAGGAATTGGGCGCGCCGCTGGTCGCGACCAACGACTCGCACTACATCTGCGAAGACGACGCGCAGGCGCACGACGTGCTCGTCTGCGTGCAGACCGGCAAGTCGGTGCGCGACGAGAACCGGCTGAAGTTCCACGGCAACCAGTTCTTCGTGAAGTCGGCGGCGGAGATGCGCCAGGTGTTCGACGGCGCGCCGCAGGTGCTGGAGCGCACGCTCGGCATCGCCGACCGCTGCAACGTCAAGCTGCACAAGGTGAAGAACCCGTTCCCGCCCTTCGAGGTGCCGGCCGGCTTCACGCTCGACACTTACTTCGAGCACGTGGCGCGCGAGGGCTTCGCGCGGCGGCTGGAGGAGCTGCGGCGCCGCGAGGCGGCGGGGACGCTGAAGCACCCCATCGCGGAATACGAGCAGCGGCTGGCGCGCGAGATCGCGACCATCCAGCAGATGAAGTTTCCGGGCTACTTCCTCATCGTGTGGGACTTCATCCGCTACGCCAAGGAGCACGCGATCCCGGTCGGCCCGGGGCGCGGCTCGGCGGCGGGGTCGCTGGTCTCCTACGCCATGGGCATCACCGACATCGACCCGCTGGAGCATGAGCTGCTGTTCGAGCGCTTCCTGAACCCCGAGCGCATCTCGATGCCCGACATCGATATCGACTTCTGCATGAACCGGCGCGGCGAGGTCATCCAGTACGTCACGGAGAAATACGGCCGCGAGCAGGTGGCGCAGATCATCACCTTCGGCACGATGGCGGCGAAGGCCGCGATCAAGGACGTGGGCCGCGCGATGGACATGCCCTACGGCGACGTGGACCGCATCGCCAAGATGGTGCCGGCGGTGCTCAACATCTCGCTCGACCAGGCGCTGGCGGACTCGCAGCAGATGGCCGAAGCCTACGAGCGCGAGCCGCAGGTGAAGGAGCTGCTCGATACCGCGCGCAAGCTCGAAGGCCTGGTGCGCAACGCGGGCGTGCACGCCGCGGGCGTGGTGATCGCGCCGGAGCCGCTCATCAACCTGGTCCCGCTGCACAGGACGAAGAACGACGAGATCGTGACCGCGTTCGACATGACGGCGATCGAGAAGCTCGGGCTGCTGAAGATGGACTTCCTCGGGCTGACGACGCTGACCGTGATCGACGACTCGCTCAAGCTGATCGCGCAGAACCGCGGCCAGCAGCTCGACTTGAAGCAGGTTCCGCTCGACGACAAGACGACGTACAAGAAGGTGTTCCACTCCGCGCTGACGAGTGGCATCTTCCAGTTCGAGTCGCACGGCATGCGCGACGTGCTGCGGCGCTACCAGCCCGACACGGTCGAGGACCTGACGGCCCTCAACGCGCTCTATCGCCCCGGCCCGATCCAGGGCGGCATGATCGACGACTTCATCGCGCGCAAGCACGGCCGCGCGCCCATCAGCTACGAGCTGCCGGAGCTGGCAGAGATCCTGAAAGAGACGCTCGGCGTCATCGTCTACCAGGAACAGGTGATGCAGATCGCCAACAAGCTGGCGGGCTACTCGCTGGGCGAGGCCGACCTGCTGCGCCGCGCGATGGGCAAGAAGAAGGCCGAGGAGATGGCGGCGCAGCGCGAGAAGTTCGTGGCCGGCGCGCTGGCGCGCGGCTTCCCGGAGCGCAAGGTCGTGAAGATCTTCGACCTGATGGAGCAGTTCGCGGGCTACGGCTTCAACAAGTCGCACTCGGCGGCGTACGCCCTGCTGGCCTACCACACGGCTTACCTGAAGACGCACTACCCGGTCGAGTTCATGGCCGCGATGCTCACGGCGGAGACCGGCTCGACCGACAAGGTGGTGAAGTACATCAACGAGTGCCGCGAGATGGGCATTTCCGTGGAGCCCCCCGACATCAACCACTCGGACGCGAACTTCACCCCCCACGGCGACGCCACCCGCTTCGGCCTGGCGGCGGTGAAGAACGTGGGCCGGACGGCGATCGATTCCATCGTCGCGGCGCGCCAGGAGCTGGGCGGCTTCAAGAGCATCTACCAGTTCTGCGAGAAGGTGGACCTGCGGCTGCTCAACAAGCGCGTGCTGGAGTCGCTGATCAAGAGCGGCGCGATGGATGCGCTGGGCACGCGCGCGCAGCTCATGGCGGTGATCGACAAGGCCATCGAGCGCGCGCAGAAGTCGCAGCGCGACGCCGAGAGCGGCCAGCACGGGCTGTTCGGCGTCTTTGCCGACCAGCAGGCCGAGCCGGCCGACAATGACAAGCTCCCCAACGTCCCCGACTGGGACGAGCACCAGCGTCTGCAGGGCGAGAAGGAGATGCTCGGGTTCTTCGTCAGCGGGCACCCGCTGGAGAAGTATCGCGACAAGCTCGCGGACTTCTCCGCCATCGACACCGACGCCATCCTGGCGATGAAGTCGTCGACCGGCAAGGAAGAGATCACGACCGGCGGCATCCTCACGGGCGTGCGGGTCGCGAAGTCGAAGAAGGGCGACCTGTACGCGCAGTGCATGCTCGAGGACATGGTCGGCGCGGTCGAGTCGGTGGTGTTCCCGGAGGCCTACCGCCGCCTGGGCGACAAGCTGAAGCTCGACGTGCCGGTCCTGGTGCGCGGCGGGGTGCGCGTGGAAGAGGGCGCGAACCCGAAGCTGCTGATCTCCGACATCCGGACGCTGGAAGACGCCAAGCCGAAGCTACCGCGTTCGCTGCGCATCCGGGTGCCGCTGGAGACCGCGACTGAGCAGACCATCGACGCGCTGCACTCGCTGTGCACCGAGCGCAAGGGCGAGGCCAAGGTGCTGTTCGACGTGGAGCGCGCGGGCGAGTTCATGGTGGTGATGGAGGCCGAAGGCTATAATGTCCTGCCGGACCGGTACTTCATCACGCGCGTGGAAGAGCTGTGCGGGCGCGGCGCGGTCCGGGTGATCGACTAGCTCTCCCCCTTACGCATGTCGACGAAAGCCGAGCGCGAGCTCGAGAACATCGAACGCCACATCTCGCAACTGGAAGCCGCCGCGGGCGACAACCAGGAAGCCAAGCAGCGCCTCTCCGCGCTGCACGGGCAGGTGGAGCAGCTCCGCCGCCAGATCCACGCGCAGTACGAAGCGTGGCAGAAGACCGAGCTGGCGCGGCATCCGCAGCGCCCCTACACGCTCGACTACGTGGAGCGCATCTTCACCGACTGGAGCGAGATTCACGGCGACCGCGCGTACGCCGACGATCCCGCCATCGTCTGCGGCATGGCGCACTTCCACGGCCACGAAGTGATGGTCATCGGCCACCAGAAAGCGCGCGACACCAAGCAGAAGGTGTACCGGAATTTCGGCATGCCGAATCCCGAGGGCTATCGCAAGGCGCTGCGCGCGATGAAGATGGCGGAAAAGTTCAAGCGGCCGGTGTTCACGTTCATCGACACGCCGGGCGCCTACCCCGGCCTCGGCGCCGAGGAGCGCGGCCAGGCCGAGGCCATCGCGCGCAACCTGCGCGAGATGGCGCGGCTGAAGGTGCCCATCGTGACGGTGGTGACGGGGGAAGGCGGCTCCGGCGGCGCGCTGGCTATCGCCGTGGCCGACAAAGTCCTGATGATGGAGAACGCGGTGTACTCGGTGATCTCGCCGGAAGGCTGCGCCTCCATCATGTGGCGCGACCCCAGCAAGAAGGACGTGGCCGCCGAAGCGCTGAAGATCACCGCCAGCGACCTGACGCAGCTGGGCTGCGTGGACGGCATCGTGCCGGAGCCGCCGGAGGGCGCGCACGCCGACCACGACGCGGCCGCCGCGCTGCTCGATCAGAGCCTGCTCGAACATTACAACCAGATCAAGGACCTGCCGACGAACGAGCTGCTGACGAAGCGCTACGACAAGTTCCGGCACATGGCGCAGTTCTTCAAAGAAGAGCCGGCGTGAAACGGGAGGCTGCTATCGCGCTCGCGAAGGGCGCAGCCGTGGCGATTGTGTTGATCGTGCTTGTCTTCGTGGTCCTCTCGCTAGCAGTTCCCTCCGTCGCGCGTGAGTACTTCCTTTGGATCTTCGTGGGTTCTATCTTCGTCGTCTCCACGGCCCTGAGCTGGTGGGCTAAGCGGAAAGTGAAGGCCGACTAACCGTCACACGAATCGGTCTGTTCTGATTTCAGAACAGAATCGATTTCGTAAGGGCGCGGCTTCCAGCCGCGCCGTACAGTGCTGCCCTAGAGGGCGGCTTTAGCCGCCGAGGGAAAGCATGCGCCCACGTCGCGCGGACAATTTCGGGACGTACTTTGTCACTACGAAGGCCGCAGAAGGCCGGATGCTGCTTCAGTCGGAGCGTTGCGCAAAGCTGCTGATCGATGTTCTGTACCACTATCGTGGCGAAGAGCGTTTTCTCGTGCACGACTTCGTCGTCATGCCAAATCACCTACATGCGATCGTTACTCCTGCTGAAACGATCGAACGCACGATGCAGCTGATCAAAGGCGGCTTCTCGTATCGTGCGAAGCACGAGATCGGGATCCAGTGGGAGATCTGGCAGCGAGGCTATACGGACCACCGCATCCGCGATTGGAATGATTTTGCGAGGCATCGTGAGTACTTACGAATGAACCCGGTGCGGGCCCATTTGTGCGAGCGAGCCGAACAGTTCCCGTTCTCGTCCGCCGTCGGCTCGTTCAATCTGGATCCCGTCCCTCAGCGGCTAAAGCCGCTGATTGAGGCCAGCGACTGACGGCGCGGCTGGAAGCCGCGCCCATACGAAGTCAAAAGCGAC
>DATIBR010000158.1 GCA_035457425.1 Terriglobales bacterium | reverse complement strand
CTCCGCGACCGAGCTCTGCGCGGTCGCTGCCGCTGCGACCAGCACGACGACAGCCAGCGTACGTAGCGGCATGTGGGGAACGTCCTTGCCTTCCTTGAGGTGCTTGGGGCCTGACTCTGAGATGACGGAACCGGCCTGTTTGGTTACTTTTGCAGCCGGCTACCCGGGCCGAGGCCGGAGCGGGGCGGCCCCCCGCAGCGGGAGCTCAGGCAACCCCCGCTTCTACAAACCCTTCCTTACAGTAACCGGTTGTGAACCGACGGACGCCTCTGGCCAGGGTTGGAGCCTTTCGTCGCGCCACACGGCCTGTCTCCCAGAGAAGAAATGAAGAGGTCAAGTCCTTGATGCGGAAAAGGGTTCTGCGGGCGTTCGTGCTGCCTTTGTTGCTGCTCATCCTGGCCCTTCTGGCGAACGGCTGCCGCGGCCTGCAGGCCGGCGGCGACACCGGCGGCGGCGGCAACGGCGGGGGCGGCGGCAACCTGGGCACCACTCAGTCCAAGGTGAAGCGCGTCGTCGTCGTGGTCATGCAGAACCGCTCCTTCGACCACCTCTTCGGCAAGTACACGCCCACCGGCGGCCAGACCATCGACGGCATCCGCCCCGGCGTCCCGGGCTACACCCAGTCCGACGGCAGCACGCCCTTCGAGCTCACCGACCCCACGCTCTCCGACCTCCCCCACGGCCGCCAGGACTACCTCGACGCCTGGAACCACGGCGCCATGGACCGCTTTGCCGTGGTCGAGGGACACAACTCGATGGGCTACTACACCGACGCGACCGCCGGCGTCGGCGCGCTCTGGAACCTGGCCGACAACTACGCGCTCAACGACAATTATTTCTCGTCGGTGATGTCGAACGCGCCCTCGAACCAGCTCTACCTCGTCGCCGCCTCCGACAACGATTTCCCGTTCAGCGTGCAGCCCGCGTTCGGGCCCTGCAACCTGCCCGACCCGGCCTCCCAGCCCTACAACTACCGCAACCTCGGCGATCAGCTCCGCGACGCCAACATCAGCTGGGGATGGTTCCAGGCCAACTACGGCGACTGCGGCAACGGCTACGTCCCGGTCCAGAATCCCTTCCAGTACTTCACCTCCACCCACGACGCGCCGCAGCTCCAGAACATCTCGAATTTCTTCTCGCAGTTGAACAGCGGGAACCTGCCGGCCATCTCGTTCGTGCAGGCCAACGATCGCAACAGCGGCCACCCCGGTTCCGGCCCCATCGGCGACTCGCTCAACTGGCTGAATGACTTCGTCAGCCAGGTGAAGGCTTCTCCCGCCTGGGATTCCATCGCCATCGTCGTGATCTGGGATGAAGGCGGCGGCTACTGGGACCACGTCCCGCCGCCGCAGGTCGATTCACAGGGGCTCGGCATCCGCGTCCCGCTGCTGGTCATCTCGCCCTTCGCCAAGGCCGGCTACGTCTCGCACGTCCGCATGAACCACGTCTCCGTCCTGAAGTTCATCCAGTGGAACTGGTCGCTCCCCTCGCTCAACGCCCGCAACTCGCAGGGCAACGACATCCGCGACATGTTCCAGTTCTGAGCGCTCTCGCGCAGCGAGGCCCCGCCGCGGCGGGGCTTTCGCTTTCCCGGCCAGGTTTGACTAGCCTCCTGCGGTCGGCGAGAATAGATAGGTTGTTCCTTCCTTGAGTGGGCCTGTGGCGCAGCTGGGAGCGCGCTTCCATGGCATGGAAGAGGTCGTCGGTTCGATCCCGACCAGGTCCACCAATCCTCCCCTTCTTTTCAGCTCCTCTTAGCTCAGCCAGCGCGTCCCGGCCTGCCGGGAAGGTCGTCGGTTCGATCCCGACCAGGTCCACCATTCCCTTATTTCTTTGCCATCGAGTTCGCGATCGCCTGGAACTCCTCCGACTCCCTCAGCTTGTCGAAGCTCTTGCTCGAAGCGAGCGCCTGCTTGTCCTTGAACCCTAGCTCCACCGCGCGCTTGAGCGCGTTGAGCGCTTTCTTCTTGTTTCCCGCCGCGGCCCAGTAACCCGCCATCTCGTAGGGGAACCCCGCGTATTTCGGGTTCGCCTCTACCGCGGCCTCCATCAGCCCGGCGCCCAGCTCCGGGTCCTCGCCGCCCAGCTCCGACGCCGTCTGGTGCACGCCGACCAGCGCCTGCCCCAGCGCGCGCCGCAGCACCACCAGGTCCTCTCCCGTCGCCTGCTCGCGCTTCTTCCGCAGTGCGGTCATCTCGCTCCGCAGGTCGCGCAGGTTCTGCGCGCGCTCCTCGCCCGGCCGCACCGCCGCCCGCAATCGCTCGAGCAAGGACCGCGTGAGCTCCGCCAGCTGCTTGCGCTGCGCGCTTTCCTGCGGCGTCTCCGCCGCGACCTCGCTCGTGCCCGCGCCCGCGTCCAGCCACGCCAGCGCCCGCTCCGCCAGTTCCGGCGTCAGCCACTGGTGCGCGCCCTCGAACACCGCCACCACGCGCGGCGCCGCCAGCGAGCGCGCCGCGTCGAATACCTCGAAGTAGTTGAAGTCGTAACGCCCGATGGTGAAGAAGTACGCCGGCAGCTTCCGCCGCCCGTCCTCGGTGATGTTGTACGGCAGCCCCGCCCCGCATGCGATGATGCCGCGGATGCACCCGCCGCAGTAGAGCGCCGCCATCCCCGCCACCCGCGCCCCGCCCGAGAACCCGGCCGCGTAGATCCGCGCGTCGTCCACCGCGAAGCGCTTTCGCACGTCGTCATACATCGCAACGAACGCTTCCATCGATATCCGTGCCGGGCCGTTGCGCGAATTGTTCGACGCCGCCACCAGGTAGCCGTGCCTCTCCGCCGCCGCCTGGAACGATCCCATCGGCTCCGCTCCGATGCCGCTCGGGTCGAACACCAGGATCACCGGCCACTTCTTCTCGCGGTTGTACGCGGAGGGAAGGTAGAGCGCGTACGACTGCCGCGCGTCCGCCGTCGTGACCACCGGATCGGTGACCTTCCCGGGCTCCTGCGCGTGCGAGGCCGCCCCGGCGACCACGCTGATGAGAAGCAGGGAATGAGTAAGCGTGCGCAAGGGGCCTCCCGCTGCATTAGACGCGCGAGGCGCAGGAATGTTCCCTCGGCTCAGTCGCCGGCCGCCGCGATCCCGCTCGGCCGCGCCGCCTCGCCGGCATCCACCGCCGCGCCGTCCCGGAAGTTGACCGTGCGCCCGCTGATCGCCGGCACGCGCTCCCCCGGCACCAGGATCCCCACCAGGTTCAGCGGGTCGGCCGCCGACACCGTCACCACCTCGCCCGACGGCGGCAGGTTCCTCAGCGCCCGCAGCGACTCCACCGCCACCGGCAGCGCGAACTGCTCGCCCGTGAATCCCGTGACGAACCGCCCGCCGCGGATCTCGCCGCGGTCTTCCATCCGGCGCAGCGCCATCAGCAGCTCGCGCCACGTCGGCGCCACCGATTCCCGCGCCAGCACGTCGCGGAACACCACACCATAGCGGTTCAGCAGCATCTTCGCCGCCGCCTCGATCTGCTTCTGTCTTTCCTGGGGCGGGTCGACGAACAGCAGCGCCCAGCGCCCGCCGGTGTGCCGCGGGCGCGACGTCTTGCCATGTCCCTGACCCGACCGCCGCTTCGGATCGATGAGCGCGCGCAGGTTGTCGAAGCTGTCGGCCGTCAGCAGGCCGCCCGCGACCAGCTCCCACAGCGCCGTCTCCACCTCCGCCTTCAGCTTGCCCGTGCCGCGCACGATGTCGGCGAAGAACGACGCGCCGCGCTGCTTCAGGAAGGCGTGCACCTCGCGCGCGCCGTGCGAGAGCCCGCGCAGCTCCGCCATGTCGTCCGCGCGGTGCGGCTGCATCCAGTCCGCGTCCTCGCGCACGAAGAACGTGATGGGCGCGACCGATGTCGGGATCACCCGCCGCTGACCGCCGCTCGACTCCTCCACCGTCGCCGGATGCGGCGACAGCCTCCCCCACCCGACCGCTCCCGTCAGCGACAACTGGTCCAGGAACTTGGCGTCGTAGTTGCCCACGCGCCGCGCCAGCACCTGTCGCTCCCACGCGTTCGCCGGGATCTCGAAACCCTGCAGCTGCCGCAGCGCCTCCAGCGTCCCGCGCTCGCCCAGCAGCTGCGAGCCGTTCGCCACGTGCTGCCACCGGAACAGCCAGCGCATGAACACCGCCGCCGTCGTCGGCTCCACCTGCTTGCGCAGCTTGCCGACCGTCAGCCGATGGATCCGCGCCAGCAGCCGCCGCTCCGACCACTGCACCTCCTCGGCAGGGAACTCGGACGAATACGTCCCGCGCAGCACCAGCCCTGCCGCCTCCAGCCGCAGCAGCCCTTTCTCGATCTCGTTCGCCGGAAGTCCGGCCAGCCGCGCGATGGTCGAGGCCGTCGTCGGGCCGAGGTGGCTCATCCACCCGCGGACGAGTTCGTAGTAGATGTCCTCAGCCGGCGGCGCGGCCGCTTCCACCGCCGGCAGCTCGCTCTCGAATCTCGCGGCAGGGAACAGCGCACCAAACGACTTCGCTTTCTCCGCCGCCACCCAGTACCACGTGGCGCCCACCTGGGCGCGCGCCGCCCGCCGCTCGCCGCGCAGCCGCTCGAAGTGCTCGCGCCACACCGTCGCCGGCGGCGCGTGCCCCGCGACTTCCACACTCTCCGGCAGCGCGACCATCGTCTGCAGCGTCTCGCTCAGCTCGTCGGCGTCGCGCACCTCCGGCCACGCGTCGTGCTGCACCTCGGCGATCGCCGCCGGGTCCAGCAGCCCGACCTCCTTCAGCACGCTCTCCGGCAAGGACCGCCGCATCTCCACCGCGCGCGCCCGCCGCTCCTCCAGCGGCGCGTCGTCGAGGTACGCGTACGGGTTCGCGTTCAGGATCTCGTGCGAGAACACCGACGGCACCGGCGTGTCCACCGCGCGCGTCTCGATCTCGCCCGCCAGGATCTTCTCCACCACCCGCGTCACGCCCTCCAGGTCCATTGCCTCCGTCAGGACGTCCTTCATCACCTCCTGCACCAGCGGATGCGCCGGGATCGGGATGTCGCCGTCGATGTTGTCCTGGCACGCCGCGGCCATGGGGAACGCCGCCGCCAGCAGGTCGTCGGCGCGCATGCGTTGGATCTGCGGCGGCACTTTCTTGCCGCCCTGGAAGCGCAGCAGCGCCAGCGACCGCCCCGCGTCCCACCGCCAGCGCGTCCCGAAGATCGGCGACTGCAGCGCCGCCTGCTCCAGCGTCTCGCGCATCGTGTTCGGGTGCAGGAAGTGAAAGACGTCGCCCAGCGGGAAGCTGTGCTGGTCGCTCAAGGAGATGTTCAGACCGTTGTCGGTCGCCGCCGCCTGCAGCTCGAAGTTGAACGACCGGCAGAACTTCTTGCGCAGCGCCAGGCCCCACGCCTTGTTGATGCGCGCCCCGAACGGCGCGTGGATCACGAGCTGCATCCCGCCGCCCTCGTCGAAGAACCGCTCCGCGATCACGGTCGTCATCGTCGGCACCGCGCCCAGGATCGCGCGCCCTTCCACCACGTACTGGATGATCTGCTCCGCGCCCGCCTGCTCGACCCCGGTCTCCCGCTGCAGCCACTCCGTCGCCGCCGCGACCTCCGGATGCGTTGGGTCGATGAACCCGGGCTCGACGCCGGCCGTGCGTTCGCTGACTTCCGTCCGCAGCGCGGCGATCTGCGCGCTCAACTCCTCCGTGCGCGCCGGCGCCTCGCCCAGCCAGAAGGGAACACCCGGCGGCGCGCCCTTGGCGTCTTCCACGAACACGCGTCCCGTCTCGATCTTGCGGATGCGCCACGACGTGTTGCCCAGCAGCACCACGTCGCCCGCCAGCGACTCCACCGCGAAATCCTCATCCAGCGTCCCGACCACCGTGCCTTCCGGCTCCGCGATCACCGTGAACAGCGCGTTCTCCGGGATGGCGCCGCCGCTCGTGATCGCCGCCAGCCGCGCTCCGCGCCGCCCGCGCAGCCGCTGGTTCACCTTGTCGCGATGCACGTACGCGCCATACTGCCCGCGCCGCGCCGCGATGCCCTCCGCCACCATCCCCAGCACCGCTTCGAACTGCTCGCGCGTCAGCTCGCGGTACGGATACGCTCGCCGCACCACCGCGTACAGCTCCTCTTCGCCCCACTCTTCCACCGCGCACATCGCGATGATCTGCTGCGCCAGGATGTCGAGCGGCGAATCCGGGATCATCAGCCGGTCGAGGTCGCCGTGGTGGATGGCGCGCACCGTCGCCGCCAGCTCCATCAGTTCGTCGCGCGTGGTAGGGAAGAGCCGGCCCTTCGGCACCGCGCCGCGCCAGTGTCCCGCGCGCCCCACGCGCTGCAGCGCCACCCCGATCGAGCGCGGCGAGCCGATGTGGATCACCAGGTCCACGAAGCCGATATCGATGCCCAGCTCCAGTGACGCCGTCGCCACCAGCACCTTCACCTCGCCGGCCTTCAGCCGGCGCTCCGCCTCGAGCCGCAGCTTGCGCGAGAGCGACCCGTGGTGCGCCGCCACCGCTTCCTCACCCAGCTTCTCCGCCAGGTTGTGCGCCACGCGCTCCGACAGCCGCCGCGTGTTCACAAACAGGAGGGTGGAGCGGTGCTGCTGCACCAATTCGACGATGCGGCTGTAGATCTCACCCCACATGTCGTTCGACGCCACCGGCCCCATCGGGCTCGGCGGCACTTCGATCGCCAGGTCGAGCGTGCGCTGGTGCCCGATGTTCACCACCACCGGGTCCGGCCGCCCGCTGCCGGTCAGGAAGTGCGCCACCAGCTCCAGCGGCTTCTGCGTCGCCGACAGCCCGATGCGCGTCAACTGTGGCGCGCTCGCCCCCTGTGGCGCGCTCGCCCCCGAGCGCGCGCTCGCCACCAACTCCTCCAGCCGCTCCAGCGACAGCGCCAGGTGCGCGCCGCGCTTGTCGTCCGCCACCGCGTGGATCTCGTCCACGATCACCGTGTGCACGTCTTTCAGGATCTTGCGGCTGCTCTCCGCCGTCAGCAGGATGTAGAGCGACTCCGGCGTCGTCACCAGGATGTGCGGCGGCCGGCGCAGCATCGCCCGCCGCTCCGGCATCAGCGTGTCGCCGGTGCGCACCGCTGTCCGGATCACCGGCATCAGCAGCCCGCGGTCGTGCGCCATCTGCATGATCTCGCCCAGCGGCACTTCAAGATTTTTCTGGATGTCGTTGCCGAGCGCCTTCAGCGGCGAGATGTAGAGGACCTCGGTGCGGTCCTCGAGCGACCCCTCGAGCGCCTTGCGCACCAGCCGGTCGATGCACGCCAGGAACGCGCTCAGCGTCTTGCCGCTGCCGGTGGGCGCGGAGATGAGCGTCGTCTTGCCCGCCAGGATGTGCGGCCAGCCCTGCTCCTGCGGCTCGGTCGGCGTCCCGAACTTCCCGACGAACCACTCCTGCACGAGCGGGTGCGCCCATTCGAGCGAGGCCGCGACGGCGCCGGGGAGAGCCATCCCCCGAGTGTAGCACGTTTCGCCTAATGTTCGCTAGCAACAGCCTTGCGGTGGCGGGCGACTCGCCCGCCGCATTTACAATCCCCTCGCATGTCCAAACCCAAGGCCAAGAAGATCAAGCTCATCCTCTGCGACGTCGACGGCGTCATGACCGATGGCACCATCTGGCTCTTCCCGGCGCCCGCCGGCGTCCAGGGCTGGCCCAAGGGCGCCGACGAGAAGCTCGCCGCCGGCGGCTCCGGCATCGGCCCCGGCGCCATGATCGAGGCCAAGGGCTTCAGCGCCCACGACGGCACCGGCGTCACCCTCGCCCGCCTCGCCGGCCTCAAGGTCGGCGCCATCACCAAGCGCGTCTCGGAGACGGTGGCCATGCGCGCCCGCGACCTCAAGCTCGACTACATCCACCAGGGCGTCGCCGAAAAGGCCGCCGCGCTCGACCAGATCCTGAAGGAGACCGGCCTCAAGCCCGACGAAGTCGCCTTCCTGGGCGACGACCTCGTCGACCTCCCCATCATGCGCCGCTGCGGCCTGCCCATGGCCGTCGCCAACGCGCGCGAGGAAGTCAAAGACGAGGCCGAGTACATCACCGACCACCGCGGCGGCGACGGCGCCGTCCGCGACGCCATCGAGTTCATCCTCCGCGCCCAGGGCAAGTGGGACGACGCCGTCAAGCGGTACCTCGCCCGCTCGGAATCCAAGCGCGACGCCTAGGGCGCCCTGAATACCGCGGCCGCCCTCGGCCGCGGCCTTTGACCCTTGGAGCGCTGGCCTCCAGGCCGGCAGGAACGGCGGCGTCACGCCGCCGGGCACAAACACAAAGCCCGCCGGTCTGAGCTCCCGGCGGGCCTCCCTGTTTCCCCTATGCAACACGTCACTCGAGTCTGCTGATATAGACGTGGCCGGCGGAAAAAAGTTTTGCGCCGAATCGCGATTTGCGACGCCGGCGCCCCGGAAACTACCGCGGCGGCAGCGCTCCCGGATTGTTCCGCGCGTTCATCAGGTCGATGAACCGCTGGTCGGTCAGCAGCTTGGCGAACTCGGGCTCGCTGTACACCCGGTCCACGCCCTTGTAGCCCTCGTCGATGGCGCGCCGCAAGTAGAGCAGCGCCTCGTCGTTCTGCCCGCGCCCCGCCAGCAGCTTGGCCAGCACGTACGAGAGCAGCCCCTTCTCCTGCGGGATGCGCGCCGAGATCCCGCCAGGCGACTCGCGCGTGAAGATGTCGGGATCGATCTCGAGCGCCCGGATGTATTCCATCGTCGCCAGGTCCTGTTTCTTCATCGCGAAGTACGCCCGCCCCAGGTTGCTGTGGAAGCTGGCCGCGTTCGGGCTGATCTCGATCGCCTTCTGGTAGATCTTCGCCGCCTTCTTGTAATCGCGCTTCAGGTAGTAAGCGACGCCCAGATTGTTCACCGCCTCGGCGTACTGCTTGTTCCGCTTGATGGCGTTGACGAAATCTTTCCTCGCGTCATCGAGTTGCGAGAGGTGCAGCTCCACGATCCCGCACTTGTTGTAGAGGATGGCGCGGTCCTTCCTCGGCGTCTTGTCGAGCGCGGCGCGGTAGTAGTCGAGCGCGTCGGTGAGCGCGCGCTGCCGCAGCAGCTCGTCGCCCTTCGATTCCAGCTCCACGGCGGTCGCGTCCCACGGCGGCGGCGGCGCCTGCCGCCAGTTCTGCACCGACAGGCTGTTGTCCTGCTGCTGCTGTTGCGTGACCTGCGCTGTCGTCCGCGGGCCTTCCGCTTCCGTGATGCGCGAAGCGGTGGTGGCGAAGGCCGCGGCGGAGCAAAGGACGACGACCGCGAATGTGCGCTGCATGGCTGACCTCCCGCAGGATCGGCAGGTGCTTACCTGCCTAGTCTAGCGCGGAGCAGAGCTGCTCGGGGAGGGAGTCGCGGTCGGAGTCGACGCCGGCGACGTCGCCGCCGGTTTCTTGTCCCCGCCGCCGAACACCCCGAACAGCTTCCCGAAGAATCCTTTCTTCTTCTTGTTCGGGTCTTCTCCCGCCGCCGGCTGCTGCCCAGTCGCTGCCTGCTGTCCATTGGACACCGGCTGCGGCGCCTGGGGTCCAGGATTCCCGATCCCGAATATCTTCTGGAAGACGTTGCGATCGTCCGCGATGTGGTCGCAGGTGTCGTGCGGCTCGGTCCCCGCGATGAACGCGGCATAGAAGTCGTCCGGACACGTCGGCGTCGCCAGCCGCCCGGTCACCTTGTCGATCTGCGCCGTCACCACGCCCGAGGGCGCCGCGAATCCCCGCACGTTGCGGTACTGCGGCAGGGCCACCGCCTTCTTCATGAACGCCGCCCAGATGGGCGCCGCCGTCATCGCTCCCGAAAGCCGCAGGTCGGAGTAGTCGTCGTATCCCACCCACACGATGCACAGCAGGTTCGACGTGTACCCCGCGAACCACGCGTCGTGCGACGTTCCCGTCTTGCCCGCCGCCGGCGCCGAGAAGCCCATGCCGCGCACCCCCGCCGCCGTCCCCGAGTTGATCACGGCTTCCATCATGTTGGTCAGCACGTACGCCACGCGCGGGTCGAGCACCGGCCGCTTCTCCGCCTTGAAGTCCTCGATCGGGTCGCCCTTCGCGTTCCGCACCGACGACACCAGCAGCGGGCTCACCCGCACGCCGTTGTTCGCAAACACCGTGTACGCCCCCGCCATGTCGAGCGGCGTCGCGTCGTAGGAGCCCAGCGCCACCGCCGGCGTGCCCTGCGCGCTCTTGATGCCGGCATCGCGCGCCAGCGCCGCCACCCGGTCGTACCCCGCCATCTCCGCCACCCGCACCGTCGCGTTGTTCAGCGACATCGCCAGCGCGTAACGCGCCGTCACCATGCCGTGGTACTCCTCTTTGTAGTTCCGCGGCTCGTAGATCTGGTCGCCGTAGGCGAACGTCCCGGGCGAGTCGTCCACCAGCGTCGCCGGCGTCAGCACCGGCTTGCCTTCTTCCGCGCCCGCGACCGCGGTGTTCACCGCCGCCGCGTACACGAACGGCTTGAAGATCGAGCCCGTCGGCCGCTTCGCCACCGCGTGATTCAACTGGCTCCAGCCGTAGTTCCGTCCGCCCACCAGCGCCAGCACCTCGCCCGTGTGCGGGTCCATCGCGATCAGCGCCACCTGCGGCATCGGCCCCGGCAGCACCTTCTCTTCCGTCTTCGCGCTCTTCCCGGTGCCGACTTTCACCCGCCGCGTGCGCAGCTTCTTCGCCTGCTCGTCCACGCTCTTGATGCCCGCCTGCACCGCCTCCGCCGCCGCCCGCTGCAGCTCCGGATCGAGCGTCGTGTAGATGCGGTACGACTGCTCGTTCAGCTCGCGCTCCTGGTACTTCTGCACCAGTTGTTCCTTCACCAGGTCCACGAAGTAGGGCGCGTCGCTCGCCTCCACGTTGGGCGACGCCAGCTTCAGCGGCGTCGCTTTCGCTTTCTCCGCCTCCTCCGGCGTCAGCGCCCCGGTCTCGACCATGCCGTCGAGCACCAGATTGCGCCGCTCCAGCGCGCGTTCCGCGTTCTTGTAGGGATTCAGGTAGCTCGGCCGCTGGATGATGGCCGCGATCAGCGCCGACTCCGGCACCGTCAGGTTCTTGATGTCTTTGCCGAAGTACGCCTGCGCCGCCTCGCCGAACCCGTTGATGGTGAACGACCCGCGCTGCCCCATGTACACCGAGTTCGCGTACAGCTCGAAGATCTGCTGCTTCGAGAAGCGCTGCTCCAGCTCGAACGCGATCAGCATCTCCGTCAGCTTGCGCCGGATGGTCTTCTCCGGCGTCAGGAAGAAGCCGCGCGCGATCTGCATCGTGATGGTCGACGCGCCCTGCCCCTTCTCTCCCGTGCGGAAGTCGATCCACGCCGCCTGCGCCAGCCGGAAATAGTTGATGCCCGAGTGCTCGAAGAACCGCCGGTCCTCGATCGCCAGCACCGCGTCCACGGTGTGCTGCGGCAGGTCGGTGAAGCTCACCAGCCGGCGCTTGGAGCGCTGCTCGCCCTCGAACAGCGCCGTCACCAGCTGCGGCTCCAGCTCATACGCCGCCAGGTCCTGCTGGTTGCCCGTCGCCACGATGCGCTCGACCTTGCCCTCGGCGAAGCGCAGCGTCGCGCCCTCGGCCGAGTGGAACGACTCCGGCCCGGGCTGCACCTCGAGCCCGCTCCGCACCCGCTTGTACGAACCCAGTTTCGACTCGCCCTCGCCCGCTTCCACGTAGCCGGCGCGCCGCAGGTAGCTGATCAGCTCCTGCTGGCTGTAGGGGTCGCCTTCGCGCACCACCCGCGGCGTCGCGTAGATCTTCGACGCGTTGTTGAAGATGCGCCCGCGCATGCGCGCGTCGATGATCTTCTCGTACTTGATGTAGTAGTACGCGAAGATGCCCAGGAACACCGCCGCCACCACCACCAAGACCGCGATGACGGTCTTTGCGAAGGGGCTCGAGAGACGGGCCTGCCACTTCTTCCAGCCGGAACGAGATTGTCTTTGCTTGATCGCTGCCACGGAATGGTCGGAGTTACGGCGGAGGATCCTCGCTACTACTCAGACGTGCCAGAGCGGGACACGGTTTCCTGAAGGATTCTCCCGCGGGCCAGGCCCGCGCGTCGCTGCTACTACTATACGACTACATCGGCTTGTTCTTCGACCCGGCGTGAAAATTGAGGTCCAGGGGGTAGATCGGCAGGTCCACGTGCACCACGTAGTCCACGCTGATCTCCACTCCCGACCCGGTCCGCCGCACCTGGATCTGGTCCGCCGCCACCGGGATGTTGTTCTCCACCGCCTTGCGGTAGATGATGTCGCGGATCTCGCTCTCGCTCTTCGTGGTATACGACTGCTGCCGCGCCTCTTCCTCCACCGCGTCCTGGAATTGCAGTTGGAAGTAATACGGCGGCATCACCTTGAAGGCGACGTAGAACGCCGCGAGCACGACGCCCACACCGAGCAGGGCCTTGAGTTGCTTCATGTCAGCTGCTCCTCAACCGGCCGGGCCGATCAGGGGCGCGGCAAAAGTCGGGACAATTCGCTGGTGACGGCCGCGATGGTAGCATCCTGCGTCTCACGTGTCGAGCGCCGCACCAACTCTACCTTCCCCTCGGAAACCTTCTTGCCAACATTGATCCGGAACGGGATCCCCACCAGGTCCGCGTCCTTGAACTTCACCCCCGGACGCTCGTCCCGGTCGTCCAGCAGCACGTCGTACCCCGCTTTTTCCAGCTCCTCGGCCACCTGCCGGCCCGCCGCCATCAGCTTCTCGTCCGCCGCGTTCGTCACCGTCACCACCACGTCGAAGGGCGCGATGGCCGGCGGCAGCGCGAACCCGTCCGCGTCGTTCGCCTGTTCGATCGCCGACGTCAGGATGCGCTCGATCCCGATCCCGTAGCTCCCCATGATCAGCGTCACTTCCTTGCCGTCCTTGTCGAGCACCCGCGCTCCCATCGACTCCGAATACTTGTACCCCAGCTTGAAGATGTGTCCGATCTCCACCGCCTTCGCCACCTTCAGCGGCGTCCCGCACTTCGGGCAGCCCTCGCCCTCGGTCACGTTCCGCAGGTCCAGCCACTTGCTGACCGAGAAGTCGCGTCCCGGCGTCACGTTGCGCAGGTGGTAGTCCTCTTGGTTCGCGCCCGAGATCAGGTTCTTGCGCTCTTTCAGCGCCGCATCCCCCAGGATCAGCGGCAGGTCGCCGAGCATGATCTTCATCGTCTCGGTGCCCAGGCCTTCCTGGAAGCCGGCCAGCCCCACCGGGCCCAGGTACCCCGCCGGCCCGCCGAACAGCTTCTGGATCTCCTCTTCCTGCATCGGCCGGACCTCGGTCGTCCCCAGCTCGCCCGCCAGCTTCGCTTCGTTCAGCGAGTGGTCGCCGCGCAGCAGCACGATCACGTTCCGGTTCCGGGGCTTGCCCGTCTTCGCGTCCGTCTCGGTCGCCACCAGCGCCAGCGTCTTGATCTTGTTCTTCGGCGAGACCCCCAGGAACTGCGCCACCTCCTCGATCGTCTTCTTG
>DATIBR010000157.1 GCA_035457425.1 Terriglobales bacterium | reverse complement strand
TCGACCGACGTGTGGCAGTAGCGGCAGTCGATGCCGAGCCCGCCGACGTGGTGCTGGTGCGAGAAGGGCGGCGTCTGCACCTTGGCTTCGCCCTGCGTGGTGACGTAGCTCGAGCGCTGCACTTCGGCGGCCGTCCACGTGAGCGCGCCGACGAGGAAGAGAAAGCCGTAGATCGTCAGGCGCGAGAGCGTGTTCGTGCTGCGATGAAATATCTGCGACAAGCGAGCTTCTTCCGTCCCTGTTTACGGCTCGACGAGGCTCAATACCACGTCTCTAAGTTGTGCAGTGGTTTCCGGCGGCGCTTGGGAAACTCGGAATTATAACAAGTCGACCGCAATGCGCCACCCCGCACCCAACGTTATCCCGCGCCGGCGTCTCCACCCCGTTTGGAACGCTGTTGCAGATTTCAACAGCCCAACAGCCGCGCACGGCCGAGCATCCTATTCAGCAGGAGACCCTGCCATGGCAAAAACAGCGGCTGACGTTCTGATCGAGACCCTGATCGACTGGGGAGTGGACACCGTTTTCGGCCTCCCCGGCGACGGCATCAACGGCATCATGGAATCGCTGCGCACGCACCAGCAGCAGGTGCGCTTCATCCACGTGCGCCACGAAGAGTCGGCCGCGTTCATGGCCTGCGCCTACGCCAAGTACACCGGCAAGCTCGGGGTGTGCGTCGCGACCTCCGGCCCCGGCGGCCTCCATCTGCTCAACGGGCTCTACGACGCCAAGCTCGACGGCCAGCCCGTCCTCGCCATCACCGGCATGGCCTTCCACGACCTGGTCGGCACCCACACGCAGCAGGACGTCTCGCTCGACAAGTGTTTCGCCGACGTCGCGCAGTTCAACGAGCGCGTGATGGGGCCGACGCACGTCGAGAACCTCGTCGACCTCGCTTGCCGCACCGCGCTCTCCTATCGCTGCGTCGCGCACCTCACCTTCCCCGTGGATCTCCAGGAGAAGGAAGCGTCGAAGGGCCGCTCCAAGCGCAACATTCCGCACCACACCTCCGACGTGATGTCCTACAGCGCGCGGCTGCCGAACGAGCGCGACCTCATGCGCGCCGCCGACATCCTCAACCAGGGCAAGAAGGTCGCCATCCTCTGCGGACGCGGTGCCATCGGCGCCGCTGCCGAGCTCGAGCAGGCCGCTGAGACGCTCGCCGCGCCCATCGTGAAGGCCCTGCTCGGCAAGGGCGCCGTCCCCGATTCCAGCCCCTACACCACCAACACCATCGGCCTGCTCGGCACCAAGCCTTCGCAGGAAGCGCTGGAAGAATGTGACACGCTGCTGATGGTCGGCACTTCGTTCCCTTATCTCGAGTTCATGCCCAAGCCCGACCAGGCGCGCGCCGTCCAGATCGAGCTCGACCCCAAGCGCATCGGGCTGCGCTATCCGGTCGAGGTCGGCCTCATCGGCGACAGCCGGCGCTCGCTCCAGATGCTGCTGCCGCTCCTCCAGCGCAAGTCCGAGCGCCGCTTCCTGGAAAAAGCGCAGCAGGGCATGCAGGAGTGGAACGAGGTGATGGAGAAGCAGGCAAGCTTCATGGGCACGCCGATGAAGCCGCAAGTCGTCGCCGCCGAGCTCGGCAAGCGCCTGCGGCCGGACGCCATCGTCTCGTGCGATTCCGGCACCATCGCCACCTGGTGGGCGCGCCACATCCCGGTCCAGGCCGGCCAGATGCACTCGCTCTCCGGCACCCTCGCCTCCATGGCCAACGGCCTGCCTTACACCATCGCCGCGCAGGTGGCGTTTCCGGAACGCCAGTGCGTCGCCTTCGTCGGTGACGGCGGCTTCCAGATGCTGATGGCCGAGTTCGCTACCGCCGTGCAGTACCAGCTGCCCATCAAGGTCGTCGTCATCAAGAACAACACGCTCGGCATGATCAAGTGGGAGCAGATGGTCTTCCTCGGCAATCCCGAGTACGGCTGCGAGCTCTCCCCCGTCGACTTCGCCGCGTTCGCGCGCGCCTGCGGCGGCAGCGCCCTCACCATCGAGGATCCCACGCGGTGCGGCGCGCAGTTGGACGAGGCCCTCGCTACGCCCGGCCCCGTCCTGATCGAGGCCGTGGTCGACCCGTTCGAGCCTCCGATGCCGCCCAAGATCACCGTGGACCAGGCGGCAAAGTTCGCGGAGTCACTGATGAAGGGCCAGCCCAACCGCAAGGAGATCGCGCTCACCGTCTTCGGCGACAAGGTCCGGGAGTTGGTGTAGAAGCAATAAGCAATAAGCGATAAGCAAGAAGCGTGAACCCGGCTGGTTTGGCTTATCGCTTATTGCTTATCGCTCATTGCTGGTTCACCGCAGATTCATCATCAGCAGCTTCGGCTCGGTCATCTCCTCGATCGCCCAGCGCAGGCCCTCGCGGCCGAGGCCCGAGTCTTTCGTTCCGCCGTACGGCATGTGGTCGATGCGGAAGGTCGGCACCTCGCCCACCATCAGCCCGCCGACCTCGATCTCTTCGTAGGCGCGGAAGATGCGCGCAGCATCGCGCGTGAATAGCCCCGCCTGCAAGCCATAGGGCGAATCGTTCACGCGCCGCAGCGCTTCCTCGAAGCTGTCGTAGGGCTCGACCGTCACCAGCGGCGCGAACACCTCCATGCAGTTCACCTTCATCGCCGGCTGCGTGTGGACGAGCACGGTCGGTTCGTAGACCGACCCGTGCCGCTTGCCGCCGCACAGCACCTGCGCGCCCGCCGCGACCGCCTCGTTCACCCACTGCTCGATCCGCTCCGCGTCCGCCGGCCGGATCAGCGGCCCCACGTCGGTGCGCTCGTCCAGCGGGTCGCCGGTCTTGAGCGCCTTCACCTTCGGGACGAACGCCGCGAGGAACTGGTCGAGCACCGGCCGCTCCACCAGGATGCGCTGCACTGAGATGCAGCTCTGCCCCGCGTAGCTGAACCCGCCGACCGCGCACCGCGCCGCCGCGTACTCCAGGTCGGCGTCCGAATGAATGATGACGCCCGCGTTCCCGCCCAGCTCCAGCGTCACGCGCTTCCGCCCCGCCTCCGCCTTCAGCCGCCAGCCGACCTCGGCCGACCCGGTGAAGCTCAGCATCTTCAGGCGGTCGTCGCGCACCAGGACGGCCGCATCCTCGTTCGGCATCGGCAGCACGTTCAGCGCGCCCGCCGGCCAGCCGGCTTCTTCCGCGATGCGCGCCACGTTCAGCGCGCTCATCGGCGTCTGCGACGCCGGCTTGATGATGATCGGGCACCCCGCCGCGATCGCCGGCGCCACCTTGTGGCCGACCAGGTTGAACGGGAAATTGAAGGGCGTGATCCCGAGGATCGGCCCGATGGGGAATCTCCGCAGCAGCCCCCAGCGCCCTTGCGCGAACTCCTGCAGGTCGAGCGGCAGGTACTCGCCCTCGATGCGCGTGGCCTCTTCCGCCGCGACCGAAAAGGTGAATGCCGCGCGCTCGATCTCCGCGCGCGCCGTCTTGATGGGCTTGCCGGCCTCGAGCGCCAGGGTCCGCGCCAGCTCGTCGCGCTGCGCCGTGATCAGCTCCGCCATCCGCCGCAGCACGCGCTGCCGCTCGTAGTTCGGTAGCTTGCGCGTGACCTCGAAGGCGCGCACCGCCGCCGCGATGGCAGCCTCCGCGTCGCCGCGCGTCGCCTGCGCCACCGCGCCCACCGTGGACTGGTCGTACGGCGAGCGCACGCCGAGCAGCGTGCGGTCGGTGATCCACTGCCCATCGAGGTACAGCCCGGTCGGCGCGACGCTGGGAGAGGTTACGCGGCCCATGGCTTAGTTGTAGTGCTTTCGCCGTCCAGGACGCAAATCACGGGACGGATGTGGCGCCGGCGTCGCGCCGGTGTCGCGCCCGCGCAGACCAGCGCCCGTTCCAGATCGGAACGCCCCGCGCTTCCCGTGTTCGTTTTCCTGCTGCAGCCCGTCCGGCCCGCGCTTCAATGAAGTCGCGGACAGCCGGAGCGCTTCCGAGCGGTCACGGTCCCCGAGAAGGGCGGGCGAACTGGGAGAGTCACTCGGCTTCCACGGCGACATGCGGCCGCTGCGCCTCCGGCTTCCCCTTCACTGGGCCTTCGCCGGCTTGGGCTTCTTCTCCCACAGCACGTTGACGATGACCCACTTCCCCTCCCACTTCACCATGTGCATGTAGTCGATCCAGCCGCTCATGGTCGCACGCACGCTGGCGGCGTTCTGGAACACGTCGAGGATCTGGACGTCCTTCTGCTGCTCGGCCGCGGGGGTCTGCTTGCCAAAGCCGCGGCGGGTGCCTTCGACCAGCGCGGTCTTGCCCATGTTGTCGATCTTCGGGCGCCCGGTCTCGGGGTCGATGACCATGATCCGCTTCACCAGCTCCGGATGCAGCGCGCTCGCCATGCGCTCGGCATCGCCGGTGTACCAACCTTCCACGTAGTTCAGCGCCGTGGCCTTGATGGCCGCCGCGTCTTCCGCCGAGACGCCCGCGGGCGCCGCCTGCGCGAACGCCGTTCCAACCAGCAGCAGCATGCACCACAGAAGCTTCTTCATGTTTCCTCCCACAAAAGTAGAGACGCCCTTGCGGGCGTCTCGTGAGCGTTCAGGCGAAAGGTTCCAGGCCAAAAGCCAAGAGCCAAAGGCCAAGAGCGTCCCTTACTGCACGGCCTTCATCGTCCCGTCTGCCTGCGACTCCACTCCCAGTGTCTTCACCAGGAAGCCCCACCGGTCGGCGGTCTCCTCGATGATCTTGCTGGTCGGCTTGCCGCCACCGTGGCCCGCGCGCGTCTCGATGCGGATCAGGATTGGCGCCGGCCCGGCCTGCGCCGCCTGCATCGTGGCCGCGTACTTGAAGCTGTGTCCCGGGACCACGCGGTCGTCGTGGTCCGCCGTCGTGATCAGCGTCGGCGGATACGCCGTGCCCGGCTTGATGTTGTGCAGCGGCGAGTACTTCGCGATGTACTGGAACTCCTCCGGCTTGTCCGGCGACCCGTAATCGGAGACCCAGCCCCAGCCGATGGTGAACTTGTGGAAGCGCAGCATGTCCATCACGCCCACCGCCGGCAGCGCCGCGCCGAACAGCTCCGGACGCTGCGTCACCGCCGCGCCCACCAGCAGCCCGCCGTTCGAGCCGCCTGCGATCGCCAGCTTCGGTGTCGAGGTGTACTTGTTGGCGATCAGCCACTCCGCCGCCGCGATGAAGTCGTCGAACACGTTCTGCTTGTTCGCCTTCATGCCGGCCTCGTGCCACGCCTTGCCGTACTCGCCGCCCCCGCGCAGGTTCGGCACCGCGTACACCCCGCCCATCTCCATCCACACCAGGTTCGCGACCGAGAAAGTCGGCGTGAGCGAGATGTTGAACCCGCCGTAGCCGTACAGCAGCGTCGGGTTCTGGCCATCGAGCTTCAGCCCCTTCTTCGCCGTGATGAACATCGGCACCTTCGTGCCGTCCTTCGACGTATAGAAGACCTGCCTGGTCTCGTAGTCGTCGGGATGGAAGTCCACCTTCGGCTGGCGAAAGACCTCGCTCTTCAGCGTCTTCATGTCGAGCCGGTAGATGGTCAGCGGCGTGTTGAAGCTGGCGTAGGAGTAGAAGGTCTCCTTGTCGGTGCGCCGGCCGGGGAAGCCGCCCGCGGTCCCGATGCCCGGCAACTGGATCTCCTGCTCGAGTTTGCCCTTCAGGCTGTAGATCTTCACGGCGCTGTGCGCGTCGTGCAGGTAGTTGGCCACGAACTTGTTGGCGACCACGTTGATGCCGTCGAGCGTGTCGCCGGACTCCGCGATCACCGTCTTCCAGTTCGCTTTTTCCGGCTTGCGCGTGTCCACCGCGATCACGCGGTAGCGCGGCGCACCGTTGTCGGTGCGGAACCAGAACACCGGGCCGTCGTTGTCGATGAACTCGTACTCCGCGTCGAAGTCGTCGAGCAGCGGCACGACCTTGGCGTTCGCGTCCTTCAGGTCCTTGTAGTAGGTGCGGTTCTTCGGCTCGGTGCCCTGCCAGATGCTGATGACCAGGTAGCGCCCGTCGTCGCTCACCTCGCCCTGGAAGCCCCATTCCTTCTGGTCCTTGCGCTCGTAGACCAGCACGTCATCCGTCTGCTCGGTGCCGAGCTTGTGGAAGTAGAGCTTCTGGAAGTAATTCGCGCCCGTCAGCGCGCTCTCGCCCTTCGGCTCGTCGTACCGGCTGTAGAAGAACCCCGAGCCGTCCTTCGTCCACGACGCCCCCGAGAACTTCGACCACCGGATGTGGTCCGGCAGGTCCTTGCCGGTCGCGACCTCTTTCACCTTCCACTGCACCCAGTCGGACCCGGCCTCCTGGATGCCGTACGCCATCAGCTTGCCGTCGTCGGAGATGGCATACGACGACAGCGCCACCGTGCCGTCCTTCGCCAGCGTGTTCGGGTCGAGCAGCATCATCGGGTCGCCCGTCAGCGACGCCTGCGTGTAGATCACGTTCTGGTTCTGCAGCCCGGTGTTGCGCGAATAGAAGTAGCGGCCGCCTTCCATGCGCGGCACCGTGAACCGCTCGTAGTTCCACAGCTTCGTCAGCCGCTCCTTGATGCGCGCCCGCGCCGGGATCTGGTCCAGATACCCGAACGTCACCTTGTTCTCCGCCTCCACCCACGCCTTGGTCTCGGCGGAGTTGGTGTCTTCGAGCCAGTTGTAGGGGTCGGCGACCTTCACCCCGCTGTAGTCGTGCGTCACGTCGGTCTTCTTCGCCTGCGGATACTGCAGCGCGCCTTGCGATACCGGCTGCGCCTGCTGCGCCGCCACCGGCAGCGCCAGCGCCATCACAGTAATAAGGATGAGAACTTTCCGGAGCTTCATAGAGGAACCTCGGTTGGTTTCTTGGTTTACGGGAAACGGAAAACGGGAAACCGGAAACGCCTTTCGAACAGTATTCTCCGCTCTCTTGGACGGCCGAGTCAAAAAGAGGTGAGCGAGGAAAGCGTCACCAGCGGAGCCAGTAGCGCTGCGCACCGTATTCCCTGCTCTGTATCTCCGAAGGCGGGGCGTCCTGGGGGCCAAAGTTCGTGATGATGCCGTCCGAGTGGTAGGTGCTGAAGGGCGCGATCTCGACCGAACTGGACAGACCGTACCCGTAGCGCACTGTCTTGAGCGTCAGTTGTGAGACTGTATCGTTGACCACCACGTGGCGACCCGGCCCCATCGTCAACACGCCGGCGCTGCCGTTCCGGAAGCGATACTCCTTCACCCCGTAGAGCCTCAGGTCCTGCCGCACAGCCCGGCCGCGGTCCGACTGCACGATCAGAACCCGGGTGCCGTTCGCCCACTTCGAGACCGCGAATACCAGGCCAAACAACGCGACGGGCAGCACCGCCAAGGCGCGCAGTGGGCGCTCGCTCCGCAGCAGCCGCCGCCCAAGCAGCAGGGCCGCGAGCATGATGCCGCCGCCTAGCCCCCACGCCATCGTCTCCGCCAGCCAGTTCGGTACCAGCATCCTGCC
>DATIBR010000156.1 GCA_035457425.1 Terriglobales bacterium | reverse complement strand
GCGCTGGCCGTGCGCGTCGTGTTCTGAAATGGCGTCGCCGTCGAGCAACATGCCGAACGCGCGGCGAGTGCCGTCGTTCCAGTCGTCGTCGGTCATCTCGTCGCCGTCCGGCCTCAGCCAGAGCACGTCCGACGCGCCGGGTCGTCGCCCGCTGAGAAAGGTCCGCCGTTTCAAGACCGGCTGTGCAGCTCGCAGTGCGATCACGCGACGCACAAAGTCGAGCAATGCCCGTGCGTCCGGTGTGAGATCCCACGACGTCCACGAAAGCTCGCTGTCGTGGCAGTAGGCGTTGTTGTTGCCGCGCTGCGTGCGGCCGAGCTCATCGCCCATCAGCAGCATCGGGACGCCGCGGCTCAACAGCAGCAGGCAGAGCGCGTTCTTGCTGAGCTGCGCGCGCAGTCGGTTGATCGCTGCGTCGTTGGTCGGGCCCTCCGCGCCGCAGTTCCAGCTGTTGTTGTCGTTCGCGCCGTCGCGATTCTCTTCGCCGTTCGCTTCGTTGTGCTTCTCGTCGTAGCTGTAGAGGTCGCGCAGCGTGAAGCCGTCGTGGCAGGTCACGAAGTTCACGCTCGCGCACGGGCCGCGCCCGAGATACAGGTCCGGCGAACCCTGGATGCGCTTGGCCATCGCCAGCGTCAGGCCCGGCTCGCCCTTCACGAAGCGCCGCACGTCGTCGCGAAACTTGCCGTTCCACTCCGCCCAGCGGCCATACGCGGGGAACGACCCGACCTGGTACAGCCCGCCGGCGTCCCACGCCTCCGCGATGAGCTTGCACTTGCTGAGCACGGGGTCGAACGCCAGCGACTCCAGCAGCGGGGGATTCGCCAGCGGCGCGCCGTCCTGGTCGCGCCCCAGGATCGACGCCAGGTCGAAGCGGAAGCCGTCCACGTGGTAGTACGACACCCAGTAGCGCAGGCAGTCGAGCACCAAGTTGCGCACCACCGGATGGTTGCAGTTCAGCGTGTTGCCCGTGCCGGAGAAGTTGAAGTAGTGCCCGTCGGGCGTGAGCATGTAGTACGTCCGGTTGTCGATGCCGCGGAACGAGATGGTCAGCCCGCGCTCGTCGCCCTCTGCCGTGTGGTTGAACACCACGTCGAGGATCACCTCGATGCCGGCGCGGTGCAGCTGCTTCACCAGGTTCTTGAACTCGTCGCACTGCATGCCGAGCGCGCCGGTCGCGGCGTAGCCCGCCTTGGGCGCGAAGAACCCGAGCGTCGAATATCCCCAGTAGTTGAGCAGCAGGTCTTTGCCGTCGGGCGTGCGGCGGTGGTTCTCCCACTCGTCGAACTCGAACACCGGCAGCAGCTCCACGCAGGTGACGCCCAGCTCCTGCAGGTACGGGATCTTCTCCAGCAGCCCGGCGTAGGTCCCCGGCGCCGACGATTTCGCCGACGGGTGCGCGGTGAACCCGCGCACGTGCATCTCGTAGATCACCAGTTCCTGGATGGGATGCTCGAGCTGCCGGTCCGCTTCCCAGTCGAAGTCGTCGAAGGTCAGGCGCGCGCGGTGCTGGTACGGATCCTTCCAGTCGGGCATCCGCCGCCAGACGTCGCGCCCGGCGACGGTGTGCGCGTACGGGTCGCACAGGATCGCGGTCTTATCGAAGCGGTTGCCGCGCTCCGGCTGCCACGGCCCGTCGAACCGGAAGCCATACTCCACGTCCTCATACGGCAGCCCGAACACCAGCATCGAGTAGACGTCACCGGTGCGGAATTCGTCGGGGAAGGGGATCTCGGCCATCGGCTTCTTCTCGCCCTTGCGGAAGAGCACCAGCGTGCAGCCGGTGGCCGCGCTCGAGAAGATGGAGAAGTTCACGCCGTGCGGCTCGACCGACGCCCCGAACGGCAGCGTGCGCCCGCGCCGGAAGCGGAATCCCTGGAATTCGTGGGTCGGGTATCCGTCGATGGGCGCCTGGGCCGGAGTCGTCACGCCAGCACCTGCGCGGCTTTTGGCACGTCGTCGGCGACGACGAAGAAACCGAGGAACCCCGTGTGCTGCATCACGTTGCGGATGTCCGGCGAGATGCCGGCCAGCACCAGCCGCCGCCGCCGCGCCGTGAAGTCCCTATAGATAAGGAGGAGCAGCCGCAGCCCGGCGCTCGACATGTAGTCCACCGCCGACATGTCCATCACCACGTCGCCGCTGCCCTCCATCACCGGGCGCAGCTGTTCCTGGACCTCGGGCGCGGTCTTGCCGTCGATGGCGCCGGCCAGTGTCACCAGCGAGTAGCCCTCGCGCGCGCTGACCTCGACCATTACTTCTTCCTCGCCGGCGTGACCGTGGCTTCCACCTTCACGGCGCGGTCGGTCTTCGGCAGGCGGATGGCCAGCGCGCCGGCGTCGAAATCCGTGTACGCGGCGCCGTCGAGCTTCACCGCCGTCAGCTTCACGCTGCCCTGGGGCAGCAGGTCCGGCGCGACGCGCAGCACGCGGTCCGCGAACCCGTTGGCGTACGGCTGGAAGTGGAACGTCATCGGCCGCCCGAAGATCAGCAGGTTGGTGTACACCGCCGACAGGAAGCACAGCTCCATCGAGTGATACGCCGACATCGAGTGGCAGCCTTTCAGCCGCTCGTTGCCCAACAGGTACGGCAGCCCGCACGCCAGCGTGTTGAAGTAGACGCCGCCGTCGTCGTGGTCGAGGAAGAAGGCGTTGTAGAACGCCGCCGACTCCCGCGCCAGCCGCAGGTATTCCTCGTCGCCCAGCACGCCGTTCAGGATGTGGTACGCCAGGATGGCCTGCTCCTGCTGCCACCACGCCTTGCGGTCGTGCCACACGAACTCGAAATCCTTGCCCGCGGGCTTGTTCACGCGCTCGACCACGTCGTACCAGCCGCAGCGCTGCCGGTCGGAGCCCGCCGCCGGCATGAGCGCGCCGATCTTGCGCGCCATCGCTTCGTAGTCCGCCTTCGGCTTGAGCGCGTGCATGCGCATCAGGTTCCACGCGATCTTCAGGTTGTGCCCCACGACCGATCGGTTCTGCTGCCAGCCCCACGACTGGTCCTTCGACCAGTCCTCATGGAAGCGCTCCTGCACGAAGGGCGACTCCGCGTAGTCCGGGAAGCGCTGCACGATGGTGTCGAAAGTCTCTTCCAGGAAGGCGGCGTGCTCGGCCGCGCCCGTCGCCAGGTACAGGTTGATCAGGTACGCGGGCGCGTGGTCGCCTACCGAGTTCCAGTTCTTGCGCGCGCGATTGTTGTTGAGGGACTCCGCGCGCGGGTCGAGCGAGATGGGATCGAGGTGCGAGAAGTAGCCGCCCTGCTTGTCGTCGCGGTAGAACTTCTTGAACAGCCGCATCGTGCGCTCGATGTCCGACATGATGGCGGGATCGCCCGTCAGCCGGTAGGTCATCGTCGGCCCGCACAGCGCGTAGATCTGCTCGTACATCGGGATGGAGTAGAAGTCGTCGCCGAACTCCGAGGTCAGCAGCTTCTGCTTCTTCTCGCCCTGCACCTTGATGCCGTGGTACCAGTAGACGACGTCGTTGTCCTCGTCGTAGAAGCGCATGTGGTCGCGCAGGTAGCGCGTGCCGCGCTCCGAAGCGGTGAGGAACGCCTCCTCGCCCGTCAGCATGTACGCCGTCGAGAGGCCGTAGATCATGCGGCTGATGGTGTCGGTCTCCTGCAGGTAGTCGCCCTTCTTCGTGCCCGCCAGGTTCAGGAAGGTGCGGTAGTTGGCGTAGTCGATCTCCTGCTCCGGCCAGTCGAATTGCCACTTCAGGTACGAGTGCCCGATGGAGCGCGACTGCTCGACCCACCAGCCGGCATCTTCATGCCGGAACTCGCCCGGCTTGCGCTCGGGGAAGACCAGCCACTGCGCGCAGAATCTTCCGCTCGAATCCTGCGCCGCCGGATAGAACGTCCCGTAAGCGAACACCATCTGGCCTTCGGTGGCGAGCAGCTTCGCCATGTCGCCGGTCGCGTCCTGGTAGCTCTCGCCCAGGTTGAAGACGTAGCGCGCGTAGCTGGCCGGCGTCAGGAAGGCCTCGAAGTCGCGCCCGTCGGGCGTGGTGATGGTGAAGCGCCGCTGCGCCGCGTCCCAGCCGCTCACGTAGCCCGCGATGGTGTCGGAAAAAGTGAAGTCCACGCGCATGCCGGGCCGCTCGTTCTGCTTCGCGCCGGCGCGTACCGATGTCGCTGTCGTAGCCAAGGAAGTCCCCCGAAGAAAGCTAGGCGCGCGCCGCGGCCGTCGCCGTGCGCGCCATCTGTTCCACGAACTTTTGCATGAAGAGGTCGACCACCGCCGGGTGCTTGCCCGAGACCAGGTTGCCGTCCACCACCAGGTCGGCGGTCTGCTCGCCCTCGTACACCACCTGCCCGCCCGCGTTCTCCACGTCGCAGATGATGTTGTGCGCGCAGGTCACCTTGCGCCCGCGCAGCAGCGCCGGGTCGGCGCACAGCAGCCACAGCGAGTGGCAGATCGTTCCCACCGGCACGCCTTCCTTCATCGCCTGCCGCAGGAAGCGCACCGCCGGCGCCTGGTTCGGCTGCCCCGGCTTCACGTTCGCCTGGTAGCGCAGCCGGTCCATCGCGTACGCGCCGATCAGGATCACGCCCGCGTAGTCGCCCGGCTTCACGTTGTCCACCTCGGTCGTCACCCTGACGTGCAGGTCCACCGTCCCGTCGTCCGGGTTGTTGCCGAAAGTGAGCGAAGGCTGTCCCCACAGGTGTGAGACGTACTCCACCTGGTAGCCCTGCTGGGGAAAGTAGTCGTTGAAGCGGCGGTACTCCGTGCCGTCAAAGTGCTCTTCAATGAGGACTGCGATCTTCTTGCTGGCTGGCATAGATAAGGTATGTCCCGGGAGGTGAGACACTCTAGCATCTCCCCGCTAAAAATCAACGCGGCGAACGCCCTACCACTGCGGAAATCACCACACCGATTCCTGTTGCTATTTTTTCAGACCCACAAGAGAATCGTCGCCCCGACCCCATATCCAGCCGTTCCCAGGAGGAGTTCTGTGACCCGCAGGAATTACTACGAAGGACTGGCCGCCGACTTTTCGCGCCCCGGCCTCGTACCCGACGCCCTCAAGGCCAAGCTCATCGCCGATTCCGCGCGCTTCATCGCCATCAAAGAGAAGACGCTGCCCGCCATCGGCCCGGGCTACACCATGGAGCAGATCGAGAAGGAGAATCGCGAGTGGTGGCCCACGCACTGCGAAGCCCTGCGGGAAGGCCGCGGCGACCTGCTGACCGGCGAGTATCGCGACGACCTCGTCTACCACTGCCAGGACGGTCCCTTCCGCGGCCTGAACGAGCAGCATGCGCGCGAGGAGCACTGGTGGGCGCTCATCGCCCAGCCCGGCGTCACCATGTGCTGGCCCATCGTCCAGTTCTGGAGCGAGTTCGTCCACTTCGAGTGGAAGTGCGAGGACAACGCCACCAACGAGACCATCGCCAAGGGCAATGTCTGCTGGGTGCGCCGCGGGCATCGCGGCGGCTGCTACTACAAGAGCGAGCAGCTCACCTTCTACCGCGACGTCTACGCCTCGCCCGAGCTCATCAAGCTCATCCGCGCGGCCGCGGCCGGCAAATAGCGATCTGCAACCCGCGCGCGGGCGCTTGCGTCCGCGCGCACACCATTTTCAGAAGGGACTCAGAGGAGACTCATGCCATACAAGAATGCCGTACTCGACGACAAAGACCTTCAGCAAGGCCTCGCCGGCATCCACCCGGCGTTCGGCGACCTGTGCACCCGCGTTGCGGGCGAGGTGTGGGGCAAGCCGCTCATCGACCAGAAGACCAAGGCGCTCATCACCATCGCCATCGACGTGGTGAACCAGGACCACAACGGCCCCGGCAATCCCTTCGGCGCGCACGTCAACATGGCGATGAAGCAGGGCGCCACCCGCGAGGAGATCGAGGAGCTGCTGCTGTTCATGTGCGTCTACGCCGGCTTCAACAAGGCCGCCGGCGCCTTCGGCATGTTGAAGCAGGTGCTGGGCGAGGCCAAAGGCAAGGGCGCGTAGGCGACTTGCGCCCGCCCCGCGCGGCAGTGCATACTCGCTTCACTCCCTTCACCACCAACATCAACAGGCGCCCGGCCGTGCCGCGCGCCGAAAGGACCGTCATGCGGAGATTCGCACTCGGGGCCCTGCTCGTCACGCTGTTCCTCGGCGCCGCCTCGGCGCAGAGCATGAAGTACAAGTTCCCGGACTACAAGAAGGACCCCAAGCCGATGGTCATCCAGGGGCCGGCGGGCGAGATCTTCACCTTCACCCGCGTCGGCGCCACTACCTGCGGCAAGTTCACCATCGCCGACTCCGTCATCCCGCCGGGCGCCGGTCCCATGCCTCACATTCACCACTGGACCGACGAGTGGTTCTACTTCCCGGATGGCGGCATCACCATCTACATGAGCGAAAAGACCTACCCTGACCTCAAGCAGGTCCCGGGCAAGCAGCTCCCCAAGGGCAAGGTGCACAAGTACCGCACGCAGCCTGGCGACCTCATCTACGGACCGCGCTACTACATCCATGGCTTCAACAACGAGGCCAAAGACAACCGCCGCCTCATCTTCGTCTGGACGCCGGACAAGATCAGCGAGTACTTCAAGGAAGTCGGCCAGCTCGTCACCGACCCCAAGAACCCGCCCCCCATCGCCGACAAGAACAAGCAGCTGTTCGTCTCGCAGGGGCCGAAGTACGGCATCAATCAGAGCGCGTCGTGGGGCGAGTACGTGGACGGTCCCGGCGACTACACCATGAAGCCCGCCGACAACCACGCCAAGGAGCTCGAGGCGCTGTTCGCCACCGACGCCAAGCGCAACGGCGGCGCATGCAAGTAGCGGAGGTGCTCGCGTGATCGTCGTCGGAGGCAGGTTCAAAGTGAAGCCGGAGCGGCGTGCCGACATGGTGAAGCTCGCCACGTCGCTCTACGGCCCCTCGCGCGCCGAGCAGGGCTGCCTGCACTACAGCTGCTATCAGGACGCCGGCGACCCCGACTCGTTCGTCTTTTTCGAAGAGTGGGAGAGCCAGGAAGTCCTCGACAAGCACTTCCAGACCTCGTACTTCCAGGACTTCATGAAGCGTTTTCCCGACATGATCACCGGCACGCCGGTGATCAAGCTCTACAACGTGGCGAGCGTGAAACAACTCTGAGCATCCCTTTCCGCCGCGGGAGGTCGCAATGACGCACCGAACCCATGCCTGCGCGCTCGCACTGGTGTTGGTCGCCGCCGCCGCGTTCGCGTGGCAAGCCCGGCCCACGCCCGTGGCCGACGTGCCGCCGCAGCGTCCGCTCGACGACTACGGCAAGACCGGCGCCGGCATCCCCGGCGCGCGCAATCCCGACCACTTCGGCGTCGTCGTCAAGGATCTCGACGCCGCGCTGAAGTGGTCCACCACCGTGCTCGGCGCCGACCTGCTCTGGACCGCCGGCCCGTTCCGCGATCCCGTCAACAACCCCGCGCGCTATGAGGTGGACGGCCGCGCGGTCTCGCGTGTTGCCATGCTGCGCCTCGGTCCCAACATCAACTTCGAGCTCAAGGAAGCGCCGTTCCCGGGCCAGGTGAAGAAGTTCCCGCGCAACGCCGACGTCGGCTCGCCGCACATCGCGTTCTACGTCGACGACCTCGAAGTCGCCTCCGCCTACCTCCAGAAGAACGGCGCGCGCCTGCTCGCGGGCCCGTTCCTGCCGGGCGGCGCCGCCAAGAAGGGCGAGCAGATCCGCTATTTCGTCTCCCCGTTCGGCATGTACATGGAACTGGTCCACCGGCCGGCGCACCTCGCGTACGAGCAGCAGACGCCGGCGCGCCTCTACGGGCCGGCGCAGTCGTGGCACCAGGATCGTCCCTGGATCAAATAAGAGGAGCACTCATGCGTCGCGTTCTTGCTCTCGTTTTCCTGCTCGCCGCGTTCTGCGGCGCCGCGTTCGCCCAGCGCTTCGACGCCAAGGCTTTCGCCAGGGACTTCAAGCATGGCAACGTCACCGTGCGCGGCGCCAAGATGCATTACGTCGTCGGCGGCGAAGGCGAGCCGCTCGTGCTCGTCGGCGGCTGGCCCGAGAGCTGGTACGCCTGGCGCAAGGTCATGCCCGACCTCGCGAAGCATTACAAGGTCTACGCCTTCGACCTGCCCGGCCAGGGCGATTCCGGCTTCGCCACCGCCTACGACACCGAGACCATCGCCGGTTACCTGCACGACGCGCTCGTCAAGCTCGGCGTGCAGCAGCACCTGCTCGTCGGCCACGATGTCGGCGCCTGGCTCGCCTACGCCTACGCCGCCAACTACCGCGACGTCACGAAAAAGCTGGTGCTGATGGACGCCGCCATCCCCGGCGTCGCCCCCGACCAGGCCTTCATGCTCTCCGACGCCACCCACAACAAGATCTTCCAGTTCTTCTGGCACGCCGTGCCCGACCTTCCGGAAGCGATGACCAAAGGGCGCGAGCGCCAATATCTCGCGTGGTTCTTCCAGGCGAAGTCCTTCAACCCTGACACCGTCGCCGGCGCCGACCTCGCCGAGTACACTCGCGTCTATTCCAAGCCCGGCTACATGAAGGCCGGCTTCGACTACTACCGCGCCTTCTTCACCGACCACCAGCAGAACCGCAAGTCCATGCAGACGAAGCTGGAGATGCCGGTGCTCACCATCGGCGGCGACATCGCCAAGGCCACCGGCGACACCATGCTCAAGGCCATGCAGCAGGCCGCCACCAACGTCCAGGGCGGCGCCATCTCCGGCTGCGGACACTACCTCGCCGAAGAGTGCCCGCAGGAGGTCACCGCGCGCATCCTGACCTTCTTCGCCGAACAATAGAGGACCTCCGCGCGGCGCGGCAGTCAGCCCAACGCGCCATACGCGAATCTCCAGGCGCCGCTAGACCACGAGTCCTGCCTGCTGCGCATCCCAATCAGCATGGACAGGGAAATCGTCGTCATCACCGGCGCCTCCGCCGGCGTCGGCCGCGCGACCGTGCAGGAATTCGCGCGCCACGGCGCGCGCATCGCGCTGCTCGCGCGCGAGCCGCGCCGCCTGGAAGCCGCCGCCCGCGAGGCCGAGCGCCTCGGCGCCGCCGAAGCCATCGCGCTGCCCACTGACGTCGCCGATCAGCGGCAGGTCGAGGCCGCCGCTGCCAAGGTCGAGCGCATCTTCGGCCGCATCGACGTCTGGATCAACAACGCCATGGCCAGCGTCTTCTCGCCCGTCGCCCAGATGACGCCCGACGAATTCGACCGCGTCACCGCCGTCACCTATCTCGGGACCGTCTACGGCACCCTCGCCGCGCTGCGCCGCATGCGCGCGCGCGGCCGCGGCGCCATCGTGCAGGTCGGCTCCGCGCTCGCCTACCGCAGCATCCCGTTGCAGTCCGCGTACTGCGCCGCCAAGCACGCCGTGCTCGGCTTCACCGAATCGCTCCGCACCGAGCTGCTGCACGACAACAGCAACATCCATCTCTGCATGGTGCAGCTCCCCGCGCTCAACACCCCGCAGTTCGACTGGGTGAAGAGCCGCCTGCCGCGCCGCGCGCAGCCGGTCCCGCCTATCTTCCAGCCCGAGGTCGCCGCGCGCGCTATCTACTGGGCGGCGCACCATCGCCGCCGCGAGGTCTATGTCGGCGGCTCCACCGTGAAGGCCATCTGGGCCGACAAGCTCGTGCCCTCCCTCGCCGACCACTATCTCGCGCGCAACGGCTACGACGCGCAGCAGACCTCCGAGCCCGCCGATCCTGCTCGCCCCAACAATTTGTGGAAGCCCGTCCCGGGAGACGTCGGCGCCCACGGCCGCTTCGACGAGCGCGCGCTCGACCGCAGCCGGCAGCTCTGGTTCACCACGCATCGCGCGCCGCTGCTCGCCGGCATCCTCACCGGCGCAGCTCTCTTGTTCGCGTTAGCGACCTCCGGCCGCCGGCTGCGTGAGGAGCTGGACGAGCTCGAGGCGGCCTAGTGGGGAACCTCCAGCCAATCCGGAGCGGGGAAGCGCCGGTCACGCGCCTCGAGGTGTCCGTTTTTCGCGTCCCGACCTCGTCGCCGGAGTCCGACGGCACCTTCGAATGGGACAGCACCACGATGGTTCTCGTTGAGCTCACCGCTGGCTCGACCACAGGCATTGGCTACACCTATGGGCACGCCTGCATCGCCCAGCTCATCCGTGCGACTTTCACGCCGCTCATCATCGGCCGCGACGCGCTCGATATCGAAAGCGCGTGGCATCGCATGGTGCACGCCATCCGCAACAACGGGCGCCCCGGCATCTGCTCCATGGCCATCGCCGCGGTCGACGCTGCGCTCTGGGACTTGAAGGCCCGTCTCCTCGGCATGCCGCTCGCAAAGTTGTTGGGGATGGCGCGCGAGGACGTCCCGGTCTACGGCAGCGGCGGCTTCACTTCGTATGACGACGCGCAGCTTCAGGCACAGCTCGGCGACTGGGTGCGCGAAGGCATCGGCATGGTGAAGATGAAGATCGGTCGCGAGCCCGAGCGCGATCCCGCGAGGGTGACGCTCGCGCGCGAAGCCATCGGCGAGCGCGCCGAGCTGTTCGTCGACGCGAACGGCGCCTACACGCGCAAGCAGGCGCTCGCGATGGCCGAGCGCTTCCGCGAGCAGCGCGTGACGTGGTTCGAGGAGCCGGTCTCATCCGATGACCTCGAAGGACTGCGGCTCATCCGCGACCGCGCGCCCGCGCGCATGGCGATCACCGCCGGCGAGTACGGCTACGACGACTACTACTTCCGTCGCATGCTCGAGGCCGGCGCGGTCGATATCCTTCAAGCCGATGCGACCCGCTGCGCCGGCATCACCGGTTTCCTGCGCGCGGCCGCGCTCGCCGCCGCGTGGAACATGCCGCTCTCTGCTCACACCGCCCCCGCGCTGCATTTGCATGTGTGCTGCGCCGTCCCAAACTGCCACTCCATCGAGCACTTCCACGATCACGCGCGCATCGAGCAGATGTTCTTCGACGGCGCCAGCACACCGGTGGACGGAAAGCTGGCGCCAGATCTCGGCCGCCCCGGCATGGGCCTTGAACTGAAGCGCGCCGACGCGCTGCGGTATGCCGCTTGAAAGAGACGATGAGCGCGCTGCATGACAACCCGCTGGTCCGCATCGCGCCGCCGCCGGCGACCGTGGACTTCCGAGCGCTCGAGCAGGCGCTGCGCCAGCGCACCACCGCCGAAGTCCGCTTTGACGCCGGCAGCCGCGCGCTCTATGCGACCGATGCTTCCAACTACCGCCAGGTCCCCATCGGCGTCGTCGTGCCGCGCAGTATCGAAGACGTGGTCGCGACCATCGGCCTGTGCCGCGAGTTCGGCGCGCCGGTGCTCTCGCGCGGAGGCGGCACCAGCCTCGCCGGCCAGTGCTGCAACGTCGCCGTCGTGCTCGATTGGTCGAAATACCTGAACCGCGTCGTCGCGCTCGACCCCGCCGCTCGCCGCGCCCGCGTCCTTCCCGGCACCGTGCTCGACGACTTGCGCGAGGCCGCGCAGCAGCACGGCCTCACCTTCGGTCCCGACCCCGCTACACACAATCACTGCACCCTCGGCGGGATGCTGGGTAACAACTCCTGCGGCGTCCACGCCCAGATGGCCGGCAAGACCGTGGACAACACCGAGGAACTCGAGCTCCTCACCTACGACGGCCTCCGCCTGCGCGCCGGGTGGATGACCGAAGCCGACCTCGCCGCCCAGGCTGCCGCGTCCGGGCGCGTGGGCGAGATCTTCCGCGGCGTCGCGCGGATGCGCGAGCGCTACGCGCGCCTCATCGCCGAGCGCTATCCGAAGATCCCGCGTCGCGTCTCCGGCTACAACCTCGATTCGCTGCTGCCCGGGGAAGACGGCCGTTTCAACCTCGCGCGCGCCCTGGTCGGCTCCGAAGGCACGCTCGTCACCATCCTGGAAGCCACGGTCCATCTGGTCCCCTGGCCGAAGTACCGCACGCTCGTCGTGCTCGGCTATCCCGACGTCTACCACGCCGCCGACCACATCCCCGACATCCTGCCGTCTCGCCCCATCGGCCTCGAAGGCTTGGACAGCCTGCTGGTCGAGAACATGAAGAAGAAGCGCCTGCACGAGGAGTACCTGAAGCTCTTGCCGGAAGGGAGGGGTTGGCTGTTGGTCGAGTTCGGCGGCGAGACGCAGCAGGAATCCGACGACCGCGCGCGCGAGCTGATGGACAAGCTCAAGCACAGCTCCTCAGCTCCCACGATGAAGCTCTACGACGATCCCGAGGAAGAGAAGCACGTGTGGGCGACGCGCGAAGCCGGACTCGGCGCCACCGCCTTCGTTCCCGGGCAGCCCGTCACCTGGGAGGGCTGGGAAGATTCCGCCGTCGCGCCCGAGCGCCTCGGCGCCTACCTGCGCGATCTCTGCAAGCTCTACGAGAAGTTCGGCTACATCGGCGCGCTCTACGGGCACTTCGGCATGGGCTGCGTGCACACCCGCATCAGCTTCGACCTGATGAGCGCGCCCGGCGTGCGCAAGTTCCGCGAGTTCCTGGAAGAAGCCACCGATCTCGTCGTTGCGCACGGCGGCTCGCTCTCCGGCGAGCACGGCGACGGACAGTCGCGCGCCGAGTTCCTCCACAAGATGTTCGGGCCGGAGCTGGTCGAAGCCTTTCGCGAGTTCAAGCGCATCTGGGATCCGGAAGGGAGGATGAACCCCGGGAAAGTCGTCGACCCATATCGTGCCGACGAGAACCTGCGCCTCGGCGCGGCCTATCGTCCGGCGCAGCCGCGGACCTATTTTCAGTTTCCTGACGACCACGGCCGCTTCAGCGACGCCACGTTGCGCTGCGTCGGCGTGGGCGAGTGCCGCAAGGAACGCGGGGTCGAGCCCGGTCGCGACACCATGTGCCCCAGCTACATGGTCACGCGCGAGGAGAAGCATTCCACGCGCGGCCGCGCGCACCTGCTTTGGGAGATGTTGCAAGGCGACGTGCTGCGCGAGGGCTGGCGCGACGAGAACGTGAAGGAGGCGCTCGACCTCTGCCTCGCGTGCAAAGGCTGCAAGGGCGAGTGCCCCGTGAACGTCGACCTGGCCACCTACAAGGCCGAGTTCCTCGCGCACTACTTCGAGGGCCGCCTGCGTCCGCGCCACGCCTACGCCTTCGGCTTCATCGACCAGTGGGCGCGGCTGGCGTCGCTCTGGCCCGGCGCGGTGAACCTCGTCACGCAGACGCCGCTCCTTCGCGATCTCGCCAAGCTCGCGGCGGGCATTCCGCGCGCGCGCGCCATCCCCGAGTTCGCCCCGCGGACCTTCCAGGCGTGGTTCGCCCGGCATCGGCCTCGCCACGTCGGGCGCTCGCGCGTCCTGCTCTGGCCCGACACCTTCAACAACTACTTTTTCCCCGAGACCGCGCAAGCCGCCGCCGCCGTGCTCGACGACGCCGGCTTCGCCGTCGACGTCCCGCGCGCGCACCTCTGCTGCGGCCGCCCGCTCTACGACTTCGGCATGTTGGCGACGGCGAAGCGCTACCTCGAACGCGTGCTGGAACAGCTCGCGCCCGAGCTCGCCGCCGGCACTCCCATCGTCGTGCTCGAGCCCAGTTGCGCCTCCGTCTTCCGCGACGAACTCCGCAACCTTCTTCCTGGCGACCCGCGCGCCGAAAAGCTGCGCCGCCAGACTGTGCTGCTCAGCGAGTTCCTCGCGCGCCACGTCGCTCCCGACCGCCTCCCGCGGCTCGCGCGCAAAGCGCTCGTGCAGGGGCACTGCCATCACAAGTCAGTCTTGAAGTTCGATAGCGAGCAGGCCGTGCTGCAGCAGCTCGGACTCGACGCGGAGGTCCTCGCCTCTGGCTGCTGCGGCATGGCAGGTTCGTTCGGCTTCGAGAGCGATAAGTATGACGTCTCGATCGCCGTCGGCGAGCGCGCGCTGCTGCCGGCGGTGCGCGCGGCGGACCGCGAGACCTTCATCCTCGCCGACGGCTTCAGTTGCCGCGAGCAGATCGCGCAGCAGACCGGCCGCCACGCCCTGCATCTCGCCGAGGTGATCCAACTGGCCAAGCAGGGCGCCGCCGTCGAAGGACCGCCGGAGACGGCGCTCATCCGGAAACGGGCGGCCGCGCGCCGCAAGGCGCGCTCCCGGGCCGCAACCACCCTCGGACTGCTCGCCGCCGGTGCTTTCGTCTTTTGGCGCCTCGCGCGCAAATGAAGGAGGAACGATGAACGATGCGATCGGAGCAAGAGTCTGGGCCATCGCCGAAGGCTACATCCCGTCGGAGAGCCACGGCCCCGCGCCGCAGATGACCAGCCACGAGACCGCCTGCCTGCTCAACGCCGGCGACCGCGAGGCGCGCATCGAGATCACCATCTTCTATAAGGACCGCGAGCCCAGCGGGCCGTACCGCGTCACCCTGCCGCCGCGCCGCACACTGCACCTGCGCTTCAACGACCTGCGCGACCCCGAGCCCATCCCGCGCGACACCGACTACTCCAGCGTCATCCGCTCCGACGTCCCCATCGTCGTGCAGCACACGCGCCTCGACTCGCGCCAGGCGGAGAACGCCCTGCTCACCACCATCGCGTTTCCGGCCGCCTGATCAGTGCAGCCGGTAGAAGGCGCCCAGCACCGCGCCGAACACCGCGTGCGAGACGAACACCGAGAGCGGTGTCTGGATCCCGTAGTTCAGCGCCAGGAAGCCCGGCGGTTCGAGCACGCGTCCCGCTTCCGGGCCGTGCTGCTCGCTCGCCATCCGCGGGTGCACGCCCGGCAGCAGCACCGCCACCACCACCAGCACGAACAGCGCATGCAGCAGCCCGATGAGCGCTCCGTGCCACCAGTCGGCCTGCCCCAGCGCGCGGAAGATCAGCACGTAGAGCAGCGAGAATGCCCAGCCGATCCCCAGGTGCGCGAAGAATCCGTAGACGCGCGCGCGGTCGCGGTCCGGCGTCAACATCGTTCCCAGAAGGTACGGGATGTTCATGCGCGTGAATCCTAGCCCCTGCGTCACCGCGCTCACGGTGGTGAGCAGCAGCGTCGCCAGGAACCCCCACAGCAGCCAGCTCTGCCACTGGATCATGCGGCCTCGCTCGCGGTCAGCGGCGGCCGCGCTCCCTGCTTTTGTCTTTCCGCGATCGAAAGCGCCGCGCTGATCAGCCCCACGTGCGTGAAGGATTGCGGAAAGTTCCCCAGCGCCGCACCCGTCTCCGGCTCGATCTCCTCGCCGTACAGCCCCACGTCGTTGGCGTAGCGCAATAGCGCCTGGAACGCCGCATGCGCCTGCTCCAGCGTGCCGCCGCCCGTCGCCAGGTACTCCGCGTTCCAGAAGCTGCAGATGCCGAACGCGCCCTCTGCCGGCTCGCGACGATAGCGATACAGCAAGCCGTTGCCCGCCGAGAGCGCGCGCGTGACCGCTTCGTGCGTCGCGCGCATGCGCGGCGAGCCCGCGGCTTCGAACTCGTACCACGGGATGCGCAGCAGCGTGGCGTCGAGGTCGTCCCCGTCGAGCGTGGCGGTGTAGCTCTGAAGCTCTTCATTCCACGCACGTGTCTCGAGCTCGCGCCGGATGGCATCGCGCTCTCGCGCGAAGCGCTCCAGCGGCACGCTCTTCAATCTCCCGCTTTCCCCCAGCGTGATCAGCCGGTCCAGCGCCGCCCAGCACAGCAGCCGCGAGAACGTGTTGTGCCGCCGGCCGGTCCGCGGCTCCCAGATCCCTTCGTCCGGCAGGCGCCAGTGCTTCGCCACGTACTTGCCCAGCCCGAGCAGGACTTTCTGCGTCATGCCGTCGAAGCAGCCGTCTTCCTCGGCGAACTGGCCCGCGGCCTTGATCACCTCGCCGTAGATGTCGAGCTGCAACTGCCCGCGCGCGGCATTGCCCACGCGCACCGGCCGCGACTCGCGGTAGCCGCGCAGGTGCGTCAGCTCGCGCTCGCGGGGCGATTCGCGCCCGAACACGGTGTACAGCACGCGCAGCTCCGGATGCGTCTGTCGCGTCGCATGCAGCAGCCAGTCGAGGAAGCCCGCGGCCTCGTTGCGATGCCCGAGCCCGAGCAGCGCGCGCATCGTGAGCGACGCATCGCGCAGCCAGCAGTAGCGGTAGTCCCAGTTCGCGCTCGCGCCCACGATCTCCGGCAGGGAAGTCGTGGCCGCGGCGACGATCGCCCCCGACGGCGCATACGTCAACAGCTTCAGCGCCAGCGCGCTCCGCACCACCGCCGCGCGGTACGGGCCGTCATACTGGCAGCGCGCCGCCCACTCCTCCCACCAGCGCACCGAGCGCGCGATGGCTTTCTCGGTCGGCTCGCCCAGCTCTGGCAACACAATCGGCGATTCCTGCGCGTAGCTCAGCGAGAAGTACGCGCGCTCGCCCGCCCGCAGCCGCACCCGCGCGATCGCGCCTTTTCCGCGGACCTCGAGCGGCACGCTCGCGCGCAGCCAGTACGCGCCGCGGCCGTCTTCCAGGCGCAGCCCGAGCTTGCCGCGCTCGCGCAGCGCGCGCGCCTTCAACCCATATTGCGAGCGCGGAAAAAACTCCACGTCGAGCTCGACCGCGCCCGCGGTGCACTCCACGCGCCGCACCACCTCGTGATCCGGGATGAGGTGCTCGTTCTTGAACTGCTCGCTCGCCACCGGCATCAGGTCGGTGAGCGTCGCGCTGCCGCTCGCGCCGGTGAACGTCGTCTCCAGGACGTTCGACTCGCCCACATACCGCCGCCGCGCCTCGTGCGCGTCAGCCGGAGCGATCCGCCAGTAGCCGCCGCGTTCGCGGTCGAGCAGCGCGGCGAAGATCGCCGGACTATCGAAGCGCGGCCAGCACAGCCAGTCGAGCGAGCCGGCGCGGCTCACCAGCGCGGCGGCGCGGCAGTCGCCGATGACGGCGTAGTCCTGGATGCTCGATTCACGGGGCACACCCGTATAGATGGAGAAGCAGAGCTGCGGTGATGCATCCGCGTGGCACGGAAGGGAACTACTTGGCCTCGCGCATGCGCGCGAGCTCCTTCTGCAGGGCTTCCGGCGAGACCGGACGCCCCAAAAACCGCCGCAGTAGGTCCGCCGTCTCCTGCTCCCGGCCCGTCTTCAGCAGGTTCTCCGACACCCAGCCGTACCACCGCCGGTTGCCGGTATCGAACGGACCGATCTGCTCACGGATGCGCGCGCGCAGGTCAGCCGTCAGCACCGAGCCCAGCCCGTAGTTCACCATGTAGCCCGGCAGGTGGACCAGTTGCACGCGCCACGCCCACCACGCGTACTCCGGATGCGGCACGATGTGCAGGTATTTGCTGGTGATCTCGGTCCAGACTTCGTTCGGGTCGGCGGAAGGCTCGCGCAGCATGCGCGCCTCGAACAGCGACCACGCCACGTCGAGCATCACGCCGGCGTAGGCGCCGCGTCGGCACGTCGCCACCGGCGCGCTCCGCCCGAGATACTTCTTCTGCCACGCCGGCTCGACCATGCTCCACGCCGGCACGTCGGCGAACGACTCCACGAACAGCGAGTCGCCCAGGTCCATGAACGCCGGGCTGGTACGCAGCGCAAGGAAATGCACCGCGTGGCCTTCCTCGTGGATCAGCTCGCCCAGCAGGCCGTATCCGCCGCGCGGATAACTCGCGGAAATCCTCACGACCGTCGACTGCCACTTCCCGCCGGCCATCCGGCCCATGCGCACGTAGTCCGTGTACGCCACCGGCGCCTTGCCGTCGCGCGGCTCGATGTCGTAGATCACGGTGCGAAGCGCGTCGCTCGCGCCCAGGTCGCGATAGAAGCGTGCGCTGACGTCGCGCATCTGCCCGCGAGGCGCCGTGCGGGCCAGCTCGCGGTCGCACTCGCCCGCCCAGTAGCGGTAGTCCCACGGCTCGATCGGCGTCGCGGGCGTGGACTGCCGCCACGTCTCCAGGATCTGCTCCAGCCAGCGCTCGACCTCCGCCGCCGTCACGCCCAGCGTCTTCGCGGCGGCGTCGATCTCCGAGCCCTTCTTCTGCGCGGCGTCGGCTGCTGCCAGCTTGATCAGCCGCCGGTACGGGCTATCCGGCTCGTTCTTCGCGTTGATCGCCTGCCACAGCGGTCCGTACGCCAGGAACATCTGCTTGCGGCGCTCGGCCTCGGGCATCGTGGTGAGCAGCTCGAACCCGGAGAGCCGGCTTTCCCGCTTGCCTTCGAACTCCAGATGATTGCCGACTTCGTCAAAGCAGGCGTAGAGCGCCTCGCGCAGCTGCTTGTAGTCGAGGCCGGCGCGCTGCGCGTCCTGGCAGTTGCCCGCGGGCGCGAGCGCCGGCGCGCCTTCGGCCGCGGCCGCTTCCACCGCTTCCTGCATCAGCTTCAGCCCGCGCCGCTCGCGAGCCGGTAGCTTCTCCTCCGGGACGGCCGGCAGGAGCTCCTGCATCTCCTTCAGCTTTGCTTTGCGGATCTCTTCCCACGCCTTGCGGTCTTTGCCGCCGTAGGTCGCGACGAATCCCGAATCGATGAAGCCGATGGCGCCCCGCGCGTCGACCAGGTCGGCGTAAGCTTCTTCGACCCTGGCGAGTGGCGACTCCTCCTGCCGGCGCCCCGCAGCGGCCGGCAGCGTCGCAAGAACCAGCGCCAGAAGAGAGAGAGTGCGACGCATCATTGGCCGCCGACGTCCAGTGTCAGCCCCCGCGAGCGCGCTTCCTGCTCCGGGACCTCCATCATCATGCTGTGAACCTGCAGAGCATTCGCCGGGAAGGAGCGCTTGCAGTGATGGCAAGCGTGCGCCAGCCGCCCGTCGCGCCGCACCGCCGCCGCCTGGTCTTTCTCGAACAGGCGGTAATACGCCTTCTGGTGGTTGCTCCGGCCGCAACCGATGCACTTGAACCAGAAGATGTCCACGTAGAACTTGGCGGTCATTTTCCTGGAAGGTCCTGGGAGATTTTCGGGGGACCCTCAGTGTAAACGCCGCCACCCGCCGCCGCTACATCTTCTTCAGCAGCGCCAGCCAGCGCTTCCACGCCGCGGCGCGCGCCGTCGTGTTCGCCGGGTTCGTGTTTGCCGGGTCTTCGCCCGCGCGCATGAAGCCGTGCCCCGCGCCCTCGTAGGTCACCGGCTCGTACTTCTTCTTCGCGTCCTTCATCGCCTTCTGGGTGTCCGGGATGGTCGCATTGATGCGCGCGTCGTTGCCGCCGTAGAAGCCGTACACCGGCGCCGTGATGTTCGCGAACTCCTTCGGCGGAGGCCCGTAAAAGACGAACGCGGCCTTCAAGTCCTTGCGGTTCGTTGCGAAGCGGAACGTCTGCCCGCCGCCCCAGCAGAACCCGCCGACGGCAAGCTTCCCGTTCGCTGCCGGCAGCTTCGTCACGTAGTCGGCCACCGCGTTCAGGTCCGCGGTGATCTGGTCGGGATCGAGTTTGCCGATGGCCGCGCGCCGTGCGTCCACGTCGGGGAAGGAATCGCTCCCGCCGCCGTTCGGCCCCGCGCCCGACAGCAGGTCCGGCGCGATGGCGATGTAGCCGTTCGCCGCCAGTTCGTCCGCCACCGTCCGCACCCAGTCGGTGAGCCCGAAGATCTCGTGGATCACGATCACCGCCGCCGCTTTCTGCTTCGCTTCCGGGTACACCACGAACGCCCGCACCGTGCGCGCGCCGTGTTTCACCTCGATCCACTCGCCGTGGCGCGGCGATTTCTCCAGTCTCTGTTTCGCCCAATCCTGCGCGAGCGCCGGCAGCGCGCTCATCGCCAGCAACACCAGCAACGCCATCGTTCGTTTCATAGCCTGGGAGTCTACCGCCGCCCGCGGAACGCTGACAAACGCATCGCCCGGCTTTGGCCCCGTGATTGCAATCACCTGCGGACGTGACTGTTCTCACTGCGCTTGCCCGCGATACGCGCCGATATTCAAGCTGGATACGACTCCTCCCCGGCCTCGGAGCGCTCTCATGAACATCGAATTTGCCGCTCGCATGGACGCCCTCGGCACCGAAACCGCCTTTGAAGTCCTGGCGCACGCCCGCCGTCTCGAGGCGCAAGGCAAGAACGTGATCCACCTCGAGATCGGCGAGCCCGATTTCGAGACCCCCGTCCACATCACCGAGGCCGCCATCCGCGCCCTGTACGACGGCTATACGCACTACACGCCCGCCGCCGGCCTCCTCGAGGCGCGCGCCGCCGTCGCCGAATATGTGTCACACACCCGTGGCATCACTGCCACACCCGAGGAGACTGTCCTCGTACCGGGCTCCAAGAACATCCTGCTCTACGCCGCGCTCTCGCTGGTGAACCCGGGCGACGAGGTCATCTATCCCGACCCCGGATATCCCATCTACGAATCGGTCGCGCGCTTCGTCGGCGCCACCCCCAAGCCCATCCGGCTGCGCGAGGAGAACGACTTCCGCTTCGACCTCGACGAGTTCCGCGCGCTGCTCTCGCCGCGCACCCGCCTCGTCATCCTCAACTCGCCGCACAATCCCTGCGGCTCCATCCTCGAGCGCTCCGACATCGAGGCCATCGCCGAAGCCGTGCTGCGCACCAAGGCCTTCGTGCTCTCCGACGAGATCTACAGCCGCATCCAGTACGACGGAGCGCCCTTCAGCATCCTCTCCGTACCCGGCATGCAGGAGCGCGCCATCCTCATGGACGGCCTCTCCAAGGCCTATGCCATGACCGGCTGGCGCCTCGGCTTCGGCGTCATGCCCGTCCCGCTCGCCGAGAAGATGGCCAAGCTCACCATCAACTCCAACTCCTGCGCCGTCGCCTTCGTCCAGATGGCCGCCATCGCCGCGCTGCTCGGCCCGCAAGACTCCGTGGACGAGATGGTCGCCGAGTTCCGCGCGCGCCGCGACCTCATCGTCGGCGAGCTCAACCGCATCGAGGGCGTGAGCTGCCGCATGCCCCGGGGCGCCTTCTACGCTTTCGCCAACGTCTCGCGCGTCACCGGCGACGCCAAGCAGCTCGCCAACCGCCTGCTCGACGAGGGCGGCGTCGCCTGCCTCGCCGGCACCGCGTTCGGTCCCGCCGGCAAGGGATACCTCCGCTTCTCGTACGCCAACAACCAGCAGAAGATCCTCGAGGGCATGCGCCGCATGCGCGAGGTCCTCAGCCGCCAGCTCGTCACCGCCTAAGGAGAAGATGCATGAGCACCGTCACCACTCGCCACCACCCCCGCACCGCCATCGAGCGCTCGCGCCACGGCTTCCGCGTCTCGCTGCCCAAGGGGAAGCGCAGCGTCAGCGTAGACCTCACGCGTAAGCAGGCGCTGGCGCTCGAGGAGCGTCTCAACGACGCGCTGCATCACAGCGAGCCGTACCCGCTGCGCGAAGACGAAGATCGCTGGCTCGATCCCCAGATCATGTAGGTCGGCGCTCCCCGGAGCGGCAAGACACGGAGGCCCCGGCCTCCGTGTCTTGGTTCTAGCCCGAGACTTGCCGCGCGCGATAGAGCGCGTACCGCTCCGTCCTCCCGATGCGCTCGAACACTTCCGCCTCCTCCAGCACGCGAGCGTTGATCGCGTTGTGATACAGGAGGAACACCGGCCGCGGCGCCGCGCGCCACGAGTCTTCCACTCGCCGCACGAGATCCGCGAGCGCCGCCTCCGGCAGCGGGTTGAAGAGATAGACCACCAGCGGCCCCTCCGGAATAGGGAAGTCCCGCGCGTCGCCCCGCACGGACTCGATCTCCCGCTCGCCGTGCCGCGCCTTCCACTGGCGGATGTTCTCTTTCGCCGACGCGTGCAGCTCCGGCACGATCTCCACGCCCACGATCCTTCGGAACGGATACTCCGCCGCCAAGAGCAGCGCGCGCCCCTTGCCGGACCCCACGTCGAGGAACGTGAACGCGCTCGCGTCGAGGGCGGGCGAGCGCACTATTTCGTGGAACTCCGCCGGCACCGTGGGCTGGTACGGCGCGCCGGCGAGCGCGGCCGCCAGCCGCGCTCGCCAACCGACGTTCGCCGCCGTCGTGTCCGCGCCGCTCTCGAAGTCGTAGTCCAGGTCGCCGTAGCGCGCTCGCGCGCGCTCCGGCGTCGAGTCGCGCACGAAGTACCACATGTCGCCGGCCAGCTCGCGCGTCGCGCGCCACGCTCCCGCGTGCCGCGCCGCCTCCCGCCACCGCCGCGCGGCGATCTCGAAGAGCGAACTCACGTGCTCATCGTAATCGCGAAACTCTTCGGTAGAGACGGCCTTCTGGCCGTCTCTGGTTCGCGTCACAGGAGACGCCCAGAAGGGCGTCTCTACCCTTGAACCTCGTTGCTACCTCGTAGATAGTGGACCTGTGAGTTTCCCCTCGCAGAAGCCGCGCCCCTCCAGCGACCCTTCCCACAATTTCCTGCGCTCCGAGAGCGCCTCGCCGCTCGACGCCATCTTCAAGCCCGAGAGCGTCGCCGTCATCGGCGCCACCGATCGCGAAGGCTCGGTCGGCCGCGCCGTCCTCACCAACCTCAAGAAGTCGTTCAAGGGACGCGTCTACGGCGTGAACCCCAGCCGCAAGGAAGTCCTCGGCGTCCCCTGCTTCCCGGATGTGAGGTCCGTCCCTGGGCCGCTCGACCAGGTCGTTGTCATCACCCCCGCGCCGACCGTGCCGGGCGTGATGCGCGAGTGCGTCGCCGCCGGCGTGCGCTCCGCCGTCATCATCACCGCCGGCTTCAAGGAGCACGGCGAAGCCGGCGCCGCGCTCGAGCGCGAGATCAAGCACATCATCCGCGGCACCGGGCTGCGCGTCATCGGGCCGAACTGCGTCGGCGTGATGAACCCGCTCCTCGGCCTGAACGCCACCTTCGCGCACGACATCGCGCGCCCCGGCAACGTTGCCTTCCTCAGCCAGAGCGGCGCGCTGCTGGTCGCCATCCTCGACTGGAGCCTGCGCGAACTCGTCGGCTTCAGCTCCTTCGTCTCCACCGGTTCCATGCTCGATGTCGGCTGGGGCGACCTTATCTACTACCTCGGCGACGACCCGCACACCCAGTCCATCCTCATCTACATGGAATCCATCGGCGACGCGCGCAGCTTCCTCTCGGCCGCGCGCGAGGTCGCGCTCGCCAAGCCCATCATCGTCATCAAGGCGGGCCGCACCGAGGCCGCCTCCAAGGCCGCCGCCTCCCACACCGGCTCGCTCACCGGCTCCGACGACGTGCTCGAAGCCGCCTTCCGCCGCTGCGGCGTCCTGCGCGTCAACTCCATCGCCGACCTCTTCTACATGGCGGAAGTCCTCGGCCGGCAGCCGCGCCCGCAGGGCCCGCGACTCACCATCGTCACCAACGCCGGCGGACCCGGCGTGCTCGCCACCGACGCCCTCATCTCCGGCGGAGGCGAGCTCACGCAGCTCGCCCCCGAGACCCTCGCCAAGCTCAACGAGTTCCTGCCGCCGCATTGGTCGCACGGCAATCCCATCGACATCCTCGGCGACGCCGGCCCCGAACGCTACGCCAGGACGCTCGAGATCGCCGCCCACGATCCCAACTCCGACGGCCTGCTCGCTGTCCTCATCCCGCAAGGCATGAACGACCTCTCGCTCACCGCCGAGCACGTCGCGAAGTACGCGCATATGTTCGGCAAGCCCATGCTCGCCTCGCTCATGGGCGGCGCCGCCACCGCCAAGAGCGAGGAGATGCTCAACCAGAAAGGCATCCCGACCTTCGCCTTTCCCGACACCGCCGCGCGCGCCTTCGACTACATGTGGCGCTACACCTACAACCTCCGCGGGCTCTACGAGACGCCCGTGCTCGCCGAAGAATCCGGCGCCGCCGCCGACCGCGTCGCCGCGGTAGGGAAGTTGCTCGGCGAAGCGCGCCACGCCGGCCGCACCATCCTCACCGAGTTCGAGTCCAAGCAGATCCTCGCGCTCTACGGCATCCCGACCGTCGAGACCTTCGTCGCGCAGTCCGCCGACGAAGCCGCGAAGCTCGCCGCCAGGCTCGGCTATCCGGTCGTCCTCAAGCTGCACTCGCTCACCGTCACGCACAAGACCGACGTCGGCGGCGTGCAGCTCAACCTCGCCGACGAGAAGGCGGTGCGAGCGGCGTTCAGGAAGATCGAGGACTCGGTCACCGCCAAGGCCGGCCGTGACGCCTTCCACGGCGTCGCGGTGCAGAAGATGATGAAGTTCGAAGGCTACGAGCTCATCGTCGGCAGCTCGCCCGACCCGCAGTTCGGCCCCGTCATCCTCTTCGGCGCCGGCGGCCAGCTCGTCGAGGTCTTTCAGGACCGCGCCCTCGCCTTGCCGCCGCTCAACACCACGCTCGCCCGCCGCCTCATGGACCAGACCCGCATCTTCAAGGCGCTCGGCGGCGTTCGCGGACGCAAGCCGGTGAACATTGCCGAGCTCGAGCGCCTGCTCGTCCTCTTCAGCTACCTCGTCGTCGAGCAGCCGTGGATCAAAGAGGTGGACATCAACCCGCTGCTCGCCTCCGCCGAGCGCCTCATCGCGCTCGACGCTCGCGTCGTCCTCCACCCGCCGCAAACGAAAGAAGAAGAGCTGCCCAGGCCCGCCGTCCGCTCCTACCCGGCCCAGTACGTCTCCACCTGGAAGATGAAGGACGGCGAGACCGTGACCATCCGCCCCATCCGGCCCGAGGACGAGCCGCTCATGGTCGAGTTCCACAAGACGCTCTCCGAACGCAGCATCTACCTGCGCTACTTCCACATGGCCAACCTCACCTGGCGCACCGCGCACGAGCGCCTGCAGCGCATCTGCTTCATCGACTACGACCGCGAGATGGCCCTGGTCGTCGAGCAGCGCGACCCCATCTCGGGCGCGCGCCGCCTGCTCGCCATCGGCCGCCTCAGCCGCCAGCACGCCACCAACGACGCCGAGTTCTCCGTGCTCGTTTCCGACCAGTTCCAGCGCCAGGGGCTCGGCACCGAGCTGCTCCGCCGCCTCATCCAGGTCGGCCGCGACGAGAAACTCGCCCGCATCACCGCCAACGTCCTGCCCGAGAACACCGAGATGCAGACCGTCCTCAAGCGCCTCGGCTTCGACGTCCACACCGCCGACGACGGCACCCTGCTCGCCGCCACCATCACGCTCTAATCGCCAATCGGCGATTGGCAATCGGCAATCCCCCTGACGTATAACTGTCCGTTTCCCAAGGAGCCGCCATGCGCTTCCGCCGTTTTGCCGCCGTCTCGCTCGTCTTCCTGCTCGCCACGCTCGCGCTCACGCAGCAGCCCGCCAGGCGCCTCATCACCGAAAAGGACATCTTCCGCTTCATCTGGGTCGCCGACCCGCAGCTGTCGCCCGCCGGCGACCGGGTCGCCTTCACCCGCGTCGTCGTCAACGACAAGGGCGACGGCTATGAGACCTCGCTCTGGTCGGTCGCGGCCGACGGCCAGTCCGAGCCCACGCGCCTCACCTCCGGCACGCGCGACGCGCAGCCGCGCTGGTCCCCCGACGGCAAGCGCCTCGCCTTCCTGCGCGCGCCCCTGAAAGACGGCAAGCCCGCCCCCGCGCAGCTCTTCGTCATGCCGCTCTCCGGCGGCGAGGCCTGGCAGCTCACCGACGTTCCCAACGGCGCCTCCGCGGCCGTCTGGTCGCCCGACGGCAAGCGCATCGCTTTCACTTCCGACACCAACGAGAAAGATCTCGCCAAGCAAAAGAAGGAGCGCGCCGCCCGCAAGACCGTCCAGGACGAGAAGAAGGAGGAGCCCGGCGAGAAGAAGCCCGGCTCCGAGACCGCGACCGGCGAAGGCTCCGCCAAGCCGCAGGAAGGCGCCACGCCCAAGCCGCCCGACGAATCGGACCGCGAGAGCGACGTGCGCACCATCACCCGCGCCATCTATCGCTTCAACGGCCCCGGCTACCTCGATCCCAAGCACGTCGACCATCTCTGGGTCGTCGACGTCCCCGAGTTCTCCGACAAGCCCGTCGACGCGAAGCAGCTCACCACCGGCAAGTACGACGAAGCCGAGCCGCTGTGGTCGCGCGACGGCTCCACCCTCTACTTCTCCACCACGCGCATCGACGAGCCCTACTACGAGACCGGCCAGACCGACCTCTACTCCATCCCCGCCGCCGGCGGCGAGATGAAGAAGGTCGCCGCCATCGACATGGACGTGAACAACTACTCGCTCTCGCCCGATGGCCGCCTGCTCGCCTTCAACGCATCGATCACCAAACCTGTCCAGTCCTACACGCAGCCCGATCTCTGGACGCTCGACCTCGCCACCGGCAAGCTCACCAATCTCACCGACAAGCTCGATTGGGACGTCGGTGGCGGCGTCTTCGGCGACAACGGCGCGCCGCGCGGTAACTCCGGCTCGCGCCCCATCTGGACCGCCGACGGCAAGGCCATCATCGAGCGCGTTGCCGACAAGGGCCGCGCCAACCTCATGCGCTTCCCGCTGGATGGCGGCGATCCCACACCCGTCACCAAGGGCGACCCGGCGGTCATGACCTATCGCGGCAACCCCGACGGCAGGCTCATCTTCATCCTGTCCTCACCCACCGCCATCGGCGACATCTGGATGCTCGACGGCGCCCAGACCCGCCAGCTCACCCATTTCAACCAGCCGCTCTTCTCGCAGTTGAATCTCACTGAGCCGGTCGAGATCTGGTACACCAGCTTCGACGGCAAGAAGATCCAGGCCTGGGTGCAGCGCCCGCCCGACTTCGACCCCGGCAAGAAGTATCCCCTCATCCTCAACATCCACGGCGGGCCGCACGCCGCCTACGGCTGGGTCTTCGACCACGAATTCCAGTGGATGGCCGCCAAGGGCTACCTCGTCCTCTATCCCAACCCGCGCGGCTCCACCTCCTACGGGCAGGATTTCGGCAACATCATCCAGTACAAGTATCCCGGCGACGACTACAAGGACCTGATGGCCGGCGTCGACGAAGTCATCAAGCGCGGCTGGGCCGACCCCGAGAAACTCGGCGTGACCGGTGGCTCCGGCGGCGGCGTGCTCACCAACTGGACCGTCACCCACACCAACCGCTTCAAGGCCGCGGTCTCGCAGCGCGACATCGCCGACTGGTCCAACTGGTGGTACACCGCCGACTTCACTCTCTTCCAGCCCGCGTGGTTCCGCCAGCCGCCCTTCCTCGATCCGCAGGACTACGCCAACCGCTCCGCCATCACCCACGTCACCAACATCCACACCCCCATCGCCTTCATCCTCGGCGAAGTGGACTGGCGCACGCCGCCCACCGCCGGCGGCGAGGTCCTGTTCCGCGCGCTCAAGTACCTCAAGCGCCCCACCGCGATGGTCCGCTTCCCCAACGAGTCGCACGAGCTCTCGCGCTCCGGACAGCCCTGGCACCGCGTCGAGCGCCTGCAAGCCATCGTCGGCTGGATGGACAAGTACATCCTGGGGAAGGACGTCGCGCAGTTCCGCGACGTCACCGGCCAGGACGTCAGCGTCCCGCCCGGCACCACCAAGCCGCCCGCGACGCCCAAGCCGAACACGAAGCCAAAAGGGAAGCAGTAGCAAAAAGTTCGGGGGAGCCTCGCGGCTCCCCCGAAGCGTCTTCGTTCCGAAGCTAGAAGGTCAGCTTCAGCCCGAGGCTGAGGTACCTGCGCTCATCGAACTCGTCGCCGAAGCCCCCGCGTTTCGCGGTGACCGAAGCGGGATCGCCGAAGCACAGCTGGTTGCACACGTCGGCGGTCGACCCGATGACGTACAGGTTGGAGTGGTTGAACAGGTTGAACGCGTCAGCGCGGAACTGCAGGTTGAACCGCTCGCCGATCTTGAAGTTCTTCGCGATCGCGAGGTCGGTGTTCCACAGTCCAGGGCCGCGGAATGCGTTGCGCTGCGTCATCTGCCCGGGATACAGGCAGGTGCGCACCGCGCCTTCGCCTACACCGCAGTCACCGAAGTCCGCCGTCCCCATCACGGGGTTGAAGTAGTTGAGCGTGTTCGCCGGATCGATGGTGATGTAGCTGAAGGAGTTCTGGTCCGCGGTCGCGTCCGTCAGCGTGTTCGTGTCATGCGCCGCGGCGTCGACCGCCGACAGCGGCATGTACCGCGGACACAGCTGGAAGCCCCACGTGCAGTCCCACAGCGTGAACGGCGTGCCCGTCTGTACCGAGATCACGGGCGAGACCGTCCAGCCGCTCAGCACGTACTTGCCCCACCACGTGTCGCTGTTCTTGAACCACGGCACGTCCCACACGCCGCTGAACACCCAGCGATGCCGGATGTCGAAATCGGCATGCCCTTTGTCCAGCGCCGGGTTGAATACGTCCACGAACCCCAGGTTGAAGTTGTTGGCCGACTCGCTGAACGTCGAGCTCAGGTTGTCGATGGCATGCGACCACGTGTAGTTCGAAGTGAACGTCCACCCCGAGTTGAACAGGTTCGTCGTCTGCAGCCGCACGTTGAGCCCGTGGTACTGCGAGAAGCCCGCGTCGCCACGGCGATTGAACCCGCTGTACTGGTCGTTCAACCGGCGCGTCGGGCAGTTGCCCACCCCGTAGCAGCTCGCCGACGGGATGAACTGGTCGGCCGGGTTGTCACCCAGGTAGATGACGCCCGCGCCGATCTTGTTCGGGTTCTCGATCGAGTACAGGTGCACGCCCTTCGAGCCGGTGTATTCCACTGCCAGCACCGTGTTCTTCGCCAGTTCCCGCTCGATGGCGAGACTCCAGAAGTGCGAGTACGCCGTGTTCAGGTCCTGCTTCGGTGCCCGCAGGCTGGTCTTCGGCAGGTCGGCCACGCCCAGCGGCGCGCCCAGCGGGCCGAAGTTGTTCACGCTGATCATGCAGGTCGGGATGCACACCGCATCCACTCCGCTGGTCAGCGACATCACCGCATAGTTCGGCGGGTTCTGGATCACGTTGAACGTCACGTTCCCGAAGTTCCGCTCGTACGCCATGCCGTAACCGCCCCGGAGCGAGGTCCTGCCGTCTCCGAAGATGTCCCAGGCAAAGCCGAAGCGCGGAGCGAAGTTGTTCCAGTCGGGTTCCCACAGCTCGCCGACCGGGTTGCCCGGATCGGTGATCGGGAATACCTGTCCGTTCCGCACCATCGCCGGATACGTGCTGCCGGCGCCGAGGTAGAAGTTCGAGTCCAGGCTCGGGTCGTTGCTGTGTTGCACACCGTAGTACTCCCACCGCATGCCCAGGTTCAGCGACAGGCGCGGGTGGATCTTCCACGTGTCCTGCGCGTACGCCGCGAAATCGTGGTAGCGATTCGCGCGGTCGAAGCGTGGCGACGACACCGGCAATACGACTTGGCACGCCGGCGACGAGATCACTGCTCCGAACGGGTCCGTCGGGCAGGGATAGTGGCCCTGCGGATCCACGGCGCCTTCGAACCGCACCAGTTCGCCCGCGATCAGCCGGTCGATGTACATGCCCGACGGCTCGCCCGTCAGCGACAAGTACTGCGACGACTCTTCGTACGCGCCGAACATCCGGTTGTCACGCGTGTGGATGTACTGCCCGCCGAACCGGAACTGGTGCGTGCCCTTGTTCCAGCTCACGTCCTGGTAGAACTGGTACAGGTTCTGCGGGCCGCCGAACGGGATGCCGCTGCCCGGCGAGAACGGCAGGTAGCCGGGGAGTGCCACGCGGTTGCCGCCGATGCGCGTCGTCCGGTCCCGCATGAACAACGTCGGGGTCGGCGCCGCGTTGATCGGCTGCACGTCGTTCAGCCGGTTGAAGATGAACTTCGACTGGCTGACCAGGTCGGGGTTCCAGATGTGCGTCAGGTTCACCAGCACGTTGTTGTTGAAGATGCTCTCGCCCGTGTCGAACCCGCCGTACGGGCTGTTCGACACGCTGCCCGGGAACAGGCTCAGGCTCTGCAGCGCGTAACGGCCGTACATCGTCGTCTTGTCCGTGATGTTGAAGTCGACCCGCGCCACCGTCTGGTACTGGTTCTGCGGATCGCCACCGCCCGCGTTGGACGGCACCGTGAACGCCACCGTGTCGAACGGGACCGAGTTTCCCAGCGCGCAGGTGTCCGTCACCGGGTCATACGACGTGCCGCACACCTGCACGTCGTTGTGCACCACCTTCAGCCCCGGCCGCAGCGCGCCGTACGCCGTGAAGAACGCCGCTGTCTCGGGCGCGACCGCCCCCGAGGTGATGAACGTCGGGTCCGGCACCACGACTTGCTGCACCGCCGAGCTCCGCACCCGGATCCATTCCGTCGAGTTGAAGAAGAACAGCTTGTCCTTCCAGATCGGCCCGCCCACGCTGTAGCCGAACTGGTTGCGCACGTAGTTCGGCTTGTAACCGGCGCAGTCCGCGTCGCCAAAGTTCGCGCACGTCGGATGTCCGATCGGGTCCGCCACGAACCCCTGGTGGTCCACTGACATGATGGCGTTGTTGTCGTACGTGTTCGAGGTCAGCCCGGCTCCGCGATACGTCCAGAAAACGCCGCCGTGGAAGTTGTTCGTGCCCTGCCGCGTCGCCACGTTCACCACTCCGCCCGAGGCACGTCCGTACTCCGCCGAGAAGTTGCTCGTGATCACGCGGAACTCGCTCACCGCATCCAGCGGCACCAATTGCCCGATGCTCGCGGTGAACAGGTCCACGTTCTCCCCGCCATCCAGCAGGATGTCGGTCGAGGCCGCGCGCTGCCCGTTGATCGAGTAGCCCGCGCCCCGGATGGTCGACCCTTGCGCATCCGACGTGACGTTGCCGGCCGTCCCGATCAACGTGTACGGATTGCGGTTGAACGTCGGTAACTCCGCGATCTGCTGCCGCCCGATCACCTGTGACAGCTCCTGCGTCGTGACTTCCACCTGCGTGCCGCCGGTCGCGCTCACCACCTCGACGATTGCCTCGCCGCCCGCCACGCGCAGCGTCAGGTCGAGCGTGTTCCGTGACCCGACCGTGACCGCCACTTGCTTCTTCAGCGCTTGGAAGCCCTGCGCTTCCACCGTCACTTCATACGGCGCCGGTGGAAGCATGGTGAAGGTGTACAGGCCATTCTCGTTGGTCGTCGCACTGCGCACCGCCGCGGTGTTCAGGTTCTTCACCGTCACGGTCGCGTTGGTGACGACCGCGCCTTGCGGGTCGGTCACCGTGCCGGCCACTTGCCCGGTCTCGGCTTGGCCAAACGCCAGGCCGCTGACCACCAGCAAGAAGGTCATTAACAGAAGAGGACGTAAATGATTTCGGTCCATCGTCACTCCAGTATTCAATGGTTGAGTTTCATTTTGGGCCCGTGCTCCGGGGGAGAGGACTCCTGCGGGGCAATTCGATACCGCAAGCAGCGGGCCACAACCCATCGCTGCCTTTTCAGTCGCTTGCGTCGCTGCCTGGGCGCAACTCTCCCACGAAGCGGAGATTCGCAGCGCTCATCTACTGATTGACATAGTGATATCGTGCAACGATTCGTTGTGATATTCGTCACAACAGCGCGCAGTGCAGTGAGAAGTATCACAACGCCGGCTAGGTGCGCCGCGCGACTCGCCGGCTTCAGCCGGCGACGCCGCTGTCGCACGCCACGCGAAACCCGTAGTCCGCGTACTGCATCCCCGGCGGGATGCTCGACCGCGTGTGGCAGTGCGACGTCTTCACGTGATGCCGCCACGAGCCGCCGCGTGAGGCCCGACGCGTCCCGCTTTCCGGCCCCTTCGGATTCCGCTCCGGCGAATGCGCGTAGTACTCCGCGCCGTACCAGTCCGCGCACCACTCGTGCACGTTCTCGCACATCTCATGCAGCCCGAAGCCGTTCTTTGGGGAATCGCCCACCGGCTCCGGCCCGCTGCGCCAGCGCGCGCTGTAGCCGGGCAACGACTGCGGCGGCTCATCGCCCCAGGGAAACAGCTCGCCCTCGCGCCCGCCCCGCGCCGCACGCTCCCATTCGGCCTCTGTCGGCAGGCGATATTGTCGAATGACGCCCCGGCCGCTCTTCGCCGCCAGCCATTCGCAGTACGCCACGGCCTCAAACCATGACACTCCCACCACGGGCTGACGCGGCCCGCTGAACTCCGGCTTGTCCATGAATGGAGGCGCCGCCGCCCCCGTGCTTCCGAGAAACCGAGCGTACTCCGCGTTCGTCACTTGGCAGCTCGCCAGCAGGAACGCGTCCACCCACACCCGATGCGGCGGCCGCTCGCAGTCCAGTCCCTTCGCGTGCCCCATCGTGAACCACCCCGCGGGGATCGGGACGAGCGTCGGTTCTGTGAACAGCGAAGTCGTTGGCAGGGCGGGTGCTGTCATGCGTGCCTGCGAAGACACGTTGGACGAAGGTTGGAGGCGCGGGGCGGAATCGAACCGCCGAATAGAGGTTTTGCAGACCTCGGCCTTACCACTTGGCTACCGCGCCCTTTATGAAGGAACGAAACCCTCGCTTGCGCGAGGGCAGAGCCAGTACATCGGGTGAAGCGTTTGCGCGCGCCTGGCATCGCGCGAAGCAAACGCGAGGGGCGACGCAGCCGAGCCAAGTCCGCCATGGCGGACTCGGCGAGTAGCGTTGCGGCGACCCTAAAGAAAGATGGAGCGGGAGACGGGATTTGAACCCGCGACTTCGACCTTGGCAAGGTCGCACTCTACCACTGAGTTACTCCCGCTCTTTTGGGAACCTTGTGATTATAACGAAGCGCGCCGCGCTCCGGCAAACCCGCGGTTTTGCCTGCTTTGCGGCACTCCCGGGGCCTAACTTCCCCGGATGATGCGCAGCGGATCGATCGCCGTCTCGCGCGCTCCGCCCGCCGCCGCCTCCTCCTCCACCGTGTCACCCTCGCCCGGCGCCAGAAACAGGTTCGCCTCCAGCCCGTGCTGCTTGTCGTAGAGTTCGCGATAGCGGCCGCCGGCGGCATACAGTTGCTCGTGCCTGCCGCGTTCCACGATCCTGCCTGACTCCACCACCAGGATCTGGTCCGCCCGACGGATGGTCGAGAGCCGGTGCGCGATCACGAACGTCGTCCGCCCCTTCATCAGGTACGCCAGGCCTTCCTGGATGAGCTGCTCCGACTCCGAGTCCAGGCTCGACGTCGCTTCATCCAGGATCAGGATGCGCGGGTCGGCCAGCACCGCGCGTGCGATCGAGACGCGCTGCCGCTGCCCGCCCGACAACTTCACGCCGCGCTCCCCGATGATGGTGTCGTAGCCGTTGGGGAAGCGCTCCGCGAACTCGTCGACGCGCGCGATGCGGCACGCGCGCAGCACGTCTTCCTCCGTCGCCTCCGGCTTCGAGAAACGAATGTTCTCCCGGATCGTCCCATCGAACAGGAACGAGTCCTGCAGCACCACGCCGAGGTGCGTGCGATAGGACTCCAGCCGCACCGTCGCCAGGTCGGTGCCGTCCACCAGCACCTGCCCCGCCAGCGGCACGTGGAACGCCGCCACCAGCCCGATGATGGTCGATTTCCCCGAGCCCGACGACCCTACCAGCGCCGTCACCGTCCCCGGGTTCGAGACGAACGAGACCTCCTGCAGCACCGGCTTGCCCTGGTCGTATTCGAACACCACCTCGCGGAACTCGATGCGCCCTTCGATCCCCGGCAGCGAGACCACGCGCCGCGGGTCCGTGTCTTCTGGCTTCTCGTTGAGCAGCTCGCGCGTCCGCTCCAGCCCGGCGACCGCCTCGGTGATCTGCGTGCCCACGTTGACCACGCCGAACAGCGGCACCGCCATGAACCCGAGCAGCATGATGTAGGTCAGCAGCTGGCCCGGCGTCATCGTGCCCGCCAGCCCCTGGCGCGCGCCGAAGTACATCACCGCCGCCCCGATCACCCCGATCAGCACGCTCGAGGAGAGCGTCATGATCGAGACCGCGGTCAGCGTCTTCAGCACGTTGTCGAGCAGCCGCTGCACGCCCGCGCCGAACACGCCGTGCTCCCGCTCCTCCGCGTGATACCCCTTCACCACGCGCACGCCGCCCAGCGACTCGGTCAGCCGCCCCGTCACCTCGGCGTTGATCTTGCCCCGCTCGCGGAAGATCGGCCGCATCGTCCCGAACGCCTTTGCCAGCGCGAGCGCGAAGATCGCCATGAAGACCAGCGCGAACGACGTCATCCGCGCGCTCAGTTGCATCAGCATGACCAGCGCGATGGCCGCGGTGACCAGCCCCCCGATGAAATCCACCAGCCCCGTGCCGATCAGGTTCCGCACGCCCTCCACGTCCGTCATGATGCGCGACACCAGCACGCCGCTCTTGTTCGAGTCGTAGTAGGCCACCGGCAGCCGCCCCACGTGGTGCTGCACCTTCAGCCGCAGCTCCGCGATCAGTCGCTGCGCCGCCTTCGACAGCGTCTGCGTCAGCGTGTACGACGTGATGCCCTGGATCACCGTCGCCAGCAGCACCACGCCCACGATCGGCCCCAGCAGCTGCTGCTGCCGGTGGATCACCACGTTGTCCACCACGTAGCGCATCGAGTACGGCAGCACCAGCCCCGCCACGCGGTTGATCACCATCAGCACGAAGCCCATCGCGAGCAGCCCTTTGCGCGGCGCCATCAGCGCCCAGATCTCGGGCAGGGCGGCGCGCCAGCTCACTTTGGGTTTCTTGGGCTTGGCAGGCTGCGGGATGGCGGAGCTGCTCATCGGAGTTCGATGTTCCTGGAGGGCCAGCGGGTGCGGATCTTGCCTAGTGGTGGACCCACTGCGGGTCCTCTTCCGGCTTCACGATCGAACCGTCGCGCATGTGGATGATCCGGTCGCCCACGGTCGCGGCCTCCGGGTTGTGCGTGATCATCAGCACCGTCTGCCCCAGCTCCTGGTTCGACTGCCGCAACATCTTCAGCACCACGTCGGAGTTCTTCGAGTCCAGGTTCCCGGTCGGCTCGTCTGCCAGGATGATCGCCGGCCGGTTGATGAGCGCGCGCGCCAGCGCCACCCGCTGCTGCTCGCCCCCGCTCAGTTCGCTCGGCCGGTGGTCCAGCCGCCCCGTCAGCCCCAGCATCTCCAGGATCTTATCGAGATACTTCTGGTCCAGTTCGCCGTTGCCGCCCGCGATGTCGTGCGCGATCTGGATGTTCGCGCGCGCGTCCAGCGTCGGCAGCAGGTTGAACTTCTGGAAGACGAACCCGATGCGCCGCTTCCGCAGCCGCGTCCGCTCCGCGTCGGAGAGCTGCGCGAAATCCTCGCCGTCGATGATGACCTTCCCCGTGGTCGCCCGCGTCAGCCCGCCCAGCAGGTAGAACAGCGTGGACTTGCCCGACCCCGACGGCCCCACGATCGAGACGAACTCCCCGCGCTCCACCGCGAACGTCACCCCGCGCAGCGCCGGCACCTCCACCTTGCCCACGCGGTACACCTTCGTCACGTTCTCGGTCTGGATGATGGCAGGCATCGGAAACTACAGAGTTTACACGACCAAACCCAACGGAGTTGTGGCGCCCTCGCCCCGAGCGCGCACAACAAAGGCCGCCCTCTCGGACGGCCATCCTTGACCCCAGCCCCAGACTCCTCTACGCGCTCGCGATCCTCCGCGGCTGCACCGCCGCCTGCACCCGGGCCACGCCCTTCTTCGGCCCGCGCTTCCGCACCAGCAGCAGCCGGATGCGCTCCAGCAGCTCCGCCGGCGCGTACATCCCCTTTGGCAGGAAGATGTCGGCGCGCGTGTCGCGCTCGTACACCTTGATCTTCCCCGAGAACAGGATCGCCGGCGTCTCCGGCGAGAGCGTCTTCACCCGCTCGATCAGCTCGGTGCCGTCCAGGTCGGGCATCACCAGGTCGCTCAGCACCAGGTCGATGCCGCCGCGCTCGAACACCGCCAGCGCCTCCCGCCCGTTCGCGCACGTCACCACCCGGTATCCCCGCGTTTCCAGCATCACTTTTCGGATGGAGAGGGATTGTTCGTTGTCATCGACGCAGAGGATCGTCCTCTTCGGCTTCATGTGGTTCTGTCCCCTTATGCTCGAAGGAAGGCCGCGCCGTGGAAGGACGCTGAACCTGCTTATCGTGTGATTGTTTGATTCGTCAGAGCGAAAAACGTTCGCGCATCCTACTGTCGGCAACAGTAGCTGTAAAGTGACGGAAAAGCTAATAGGTGATTGTCCTATGCGGACGATTTATTTTCTTGGCACCCTGCGTGTGCGTTCGCGGATTTCGCGCCTCATCCGCTGTGCGTCTCAGAGGAAAACCTCACCTTGCATCACTTCTACGACAGTGCCGCCCACGCGCACGTTGACGACGCGGTCACCTTCTGTGGATTTTCCCGCGCGCACGTACATGTGCGACGTCCGCTTCATCTCCACGCCCTGCTCGATCAGCACCTGCTCATCCGGCTTCGCCACGCCGTGCCGCACCATCCACGCCGCGCAGCAGCCCGCCGCCGACCCCGTCGCCGGGTCCTCGCCGTTGTAGAAGATCATCCGCGCCCGCATCTTCGGCCGCGCCCCGTCCACGCCGCCCGGCGTCACGAAGTACAGGAACTTCGCGTCCGTCCGCCCCAAGTACCCGTCCGCCTTCTTCCAATCCAGCGAGACCTTTCCCAGCGCCTCCACCGACTTCACCGGCACGATCGCGAACGGCAGCCCGGTCGACACCGTCTGGATCGGCAGCCCGCGCTCCAGGTCCGCCACCTCCAGCCCCGCCACCGGCGCTACGTCCTCTGGTTTCAGCACGTTGCCGAACTCCGGCTCCGGTTGCGTCATCTCCCCGAACAGCATCCCTTCCTGGAAGCTGAACTCCACCGGCACCTTGCCGACCTTCAGGTCGAGCTCGATCCTGTTCTCGTGACCGTACACGCGGAACTTGCCGCTCGCTTCTCCCGCGCGCCGGTCCGGCCCGTGCAGCGCGAACGCCGTCCCCAGCGTCGGATGTCCCGCGAACGGCAGCTCCTCCGCCACCGTGAAGATGCGCGTCTTGATCCCGTGCTGCCGCTCGGTCGCGAAGTCCCGCGGGAACACGAACGTCGTCTCCGACAGGTTCATCTCCCGCGCCAGCAACTGCATGTCGGCGTCCGAGAGCCCGCGCGCGTCCGTGATGACCGCGAGCTGGTTCCCCTGCAATGGTTGGGCGGTGAACACGTCGAGCTGGCGGAAGGGAAAACGGCGCTCGTACGACACGGGTGTGCCTCCTGGGAGCCGATTGACCGCGTGGAAAGCTGCCGCGTATTCTAAATCCTCTTCCTGCATCGCCCGCCAGCCCGCCGTATCCAATGGGCGAAAGGACATTTGCCATGGAACCTCTTCGCATGCCCCGCATCAACGAGCCCGCCCCCGACTTCGAGGCCAAGACCACGCACGGCGTGCTGCGCCTCAGCGATTTCACCGGCAAGGGGAAGTGGGTCGTCCTGTTCTCGCACCCCGCGGACTTCACCCCCGTCTGCACCACCGAGTTCGTCGAGTTCGCCCGCCGCTCCGCCGACTTCGAGCGCCGCAACGTGCAGCTCATCGGCAACTCCATCGACAGCGTCTACTCGCACATCGCCTGGGTGCGCGACATCGAGCAGAAGTTCGCCGTCAAGGTCACCTTCCCGGTCGTCGCCGACCTCGACCAGAAAGTGGCCCGCGCCTTCGGCATGGTGCATGAGGCCGTCTCTGATACCGCCGCGGTCCGCGCTGTCTTCGTCATCGACCCTAAGCAGACCGTGCGCGCGCTCATCTATTACCCGCTCTCGCTCGGCCGCAACGTCGACGAGATCGTGCGCATCGTCGACGCGCTCCAGACCGCCGACGCCAACGCCTGCGCCACGCCCGCCAACTGGAAGCCGGGCGAGCCCGTCATCGTGCCCGCCCCCGTCACGCAGCAGGCCGCCGCCGAACGCGCCGCCGCCGCCGGCGGCCTCGACGTGAAAGATTGGTACTTCAGTAAGAAGTCCTTGGCTGAGGCTGCGAAGAAGTGAGTGTCGGGCATCGTTCGGCTACTCGTTACTCGCAACTCGGTACTCAAACGGGTGAGCGCGAAG
>DATIBR010000155.1 GCA_035457425.1 Terriglobales bacterium | reverse complement strand
GTTGAATGCTGATCGCTAGTTCTGGTACAGCAGCATGCCTTCCTGCTTCTCCTCGCCCACCGGGCGGTAGAACAGGCGGTCGGTGCCCTCGAGGTAGACCTCGATGAACGCCGGGCGGGTGGTGATGCTGCCCTGGATGAGCGCTTCCGAGAGCGGGTCCTCGATGTAGCGCTGGATGGCTCTGCGCAGCGGGCGCGCGCCGTAGCTGCGGTCCGTCAGCGTCTTGTCCAGGATCCACTTGCGCGCCTCTTCCGTGACCGTGATGGTGATGTGCCGCTGCGCCAGGTTCTGGTTCAGCTGGCCGACCATCAGCTCCACGATCTGGATGAGGTCCTTCTCCGTCAGCGCCTGGAACAGGATCACTTCGTCCAGACGGTTGAGGAACTCGGGGTTGAAGGTGCGCTTGACCTCGTTCTTCACCATCTCCTCGACCTTTTCGGACACCATGTCTTCCTTGTCCGACTGGAAGCCGAGGCCGGTGCGCTTTTGCAGGTGGCGCGCGCCGATGTTCGAGGTCATCACGATGATGGCGTTCTTGAAGTCCACCGTGTTGCCGAGACCATCGGTGAGCTGCCCGTCTTCGAAGACCTGCAGCAGGATGTTGAACACGTCGGGGTGCGCCTTCTCGATCTCGTCGAGCAGGACGACCGAGTAGGGCGCGCGCTTCACGCGCTCGGTGAGCTGGCCGCCCTCTTCGTAGCCCACGTAGCCCGGAGGCGAGCCGATGAGCTTCGACACCGAATGCTTCTCCATGAACTCCGACATGTCGAAGCGGATGAGCGACTTCTCCGAGCCGAACATGAACTGCGCGAGCGTGCGCGCGACTTCCGTCTTGCCGACGCCGGTCGGACCGAGGAACAGGAACGAGCCCACCGGGCGGTTCGGGTTCTTCAGGCCGGCGCGCGAGCGGCGGATGGCGCGGGCCAGGGCCGAGATGGCCTTGTCCTGCGAGATGACGCGCTTGTGCAGCTCTTCCTCGATGCGCAGCAGCTTCTGCGACTCTTCTTCCTTGATCGAGGTGATGGGCACGCCCGTCCAGCGCGAGACCACGTCCTCGATGTCCTCGCGGCCGACCACGCCGGTGGACGACTCGTCGAGGTGATACTTCTCGCGCAGGGCGCGCAGGTTCTCGCGCTCCTTGCGCTCTTCGTCCGAGTAGAAGCGCGCCTTCTCGAACTCGTGGTTCGCGATGGCGTTCTCCATGCGGTGGACGATGAACTTGATGCGCTTCTGCACGTCGGTGATCTCGTCGGGCAGCGAGGTCTGGCGCAGCTTCACGCGCGCGCCCGCCTCGTCGATCAGGTCGATCGCCTTGTCGGGCAGGTAGCGGTCCGGGATGTAGCGGTTCGAGTGGAACACGCTGTACTGCACCGCGTCTTCCGTGTAGGTGACCGCGTGGAACTTCTCGTAGCGATCCTTGATCCCCTGCAGGATCTTGACCGCGGTCGGCTCGTCCGGGGGCGGCACCTTCACCGACTGGAAGCGGCGCTCGAGCGACCGGTCCTTCTCGATGGACTTGCGGTACTCGCCCGGCGTGGTCGCGCCGATGCACTGGATCTCGCCGCGCGAGAGCGCGGGCTTCAGGATGTTGGCGGCGTCGAGCGAGCCTTCCGCCGAGCCCGCTCCGACCAGCGTGTGCAGCTCGTCGATGAAGATGATGGCGTTCTGATTGTCCATCAGCTCTTTCATGATGGTCTTCAGACGCTCTTCGAACTGGCCGCGGTACTTGGTGCCGGCGACGATGAGCGAAAGATCGAGCGCCAGGATGCGCTTGTCCGCCAGGAACGACGGAACGTCGCCGTCGGCGATGCGCTGTGCCAGGCCTTCGACGATGGCCGTCTTGCCCACGCCCGGCTCGCCGATCAGCACCGGGTTGTTCTTCGTCCGGCGGCACAGGATCTGGACCACGCGCTCCAGTTCGGAGTCGCGCCCGACCAGCGGGTCGAGCTGGTTGTCCATGGCGGCCTGCGTGAGGTCGCGCGAGAACTCGGAGAGCAGGGAAGACTCGCGGTTGCGCTGCTGCTGCGGGGCTTTCTCCTGCGTGGTGCGCGCCAGCTCCTCGCGGATGGCCGAGAGGCGCAGGCCGCGCTCGTGCAGGATCTCCGCGGCGTAGCATTTTTCTTCGCGCAGCAGCCCGAGCAGCAGGTGCTCGGTGCCGATGTGCTTGTGCGACAGCCGCTCCGCTTCTTCCGCGGCGTACGCCAGCACGCGCTTGCATTCGTTGGAGAGTGGAAGATCGACCGAGGTCGAGACCTTCTCGCGGATCGTGGTGTGACCCTCGATCTGCTTGCGGATCGATTCCACGGAGGCGTGCGACCGCAGGAACCGGTTCGTCAGGGCCTTGTCTTCGCGCAGCAGGCCCAACAGCAGGTGTTCGGTCTCGATGTAGGGGGAGCCGAATTGGCTGGCTTCGTAGCGCGCGAAGAAGATCACGCGCCGCGCTTTTTCCGTGTACCGCTCGAACATGTTCCCTCTCCGGAGGACTTGCGCGGGAGCCGCACCATGCGGCGGACGCCAAGCCTCCTTCTCCGTGCCCTCGGAGTCACCGCTGAGCCCGAGAGCAACACCTTCTGCTGGGGACAAGGCCATTATGCGACTCGCCCTGCGCCTTCACCAGCAAAAACCAACTGCGGGAACACCTCGTTCGGTCCCGCACAACCAAACCCAAGACCTGTCCCTCCGGCGTTTCCTCTACGCCGGCAAACTTTCCGGCCGCAACTCCTCCACGCGCCCGCCCGCCAGGCGCAACACGCGGTCGCAGCGCCGGGCGAAATCCATGTTGTGGGTGACGATGAGGGAGGTGAGCTGATGCTCGCGATGCAGCCGCGCGATCAGCTCGAATACGGCTTCGGCGGTCTTCGCGTCCAGGTCGCCGGTCGGCTCGTCGGCCATCAGCAGCTGCGGCCTGGTGATGAGCGCGCGCGCCAGCGCGACGCGCTGCTGCTCGCCCCCGCTCAACTCGCCCGAACGATGGTGCGCGCGCTCTTCCAGCCCGACTTCGCGCAACCACCCGAGCGCCTCGCGTTCGGCCTCCGACTTGTCGCGGCCCCGCATCAACAGCGGCATCGCGACGTTCTCCACCGCGGTGAATTCCGGCAGCAGGTAGTGGAACTGCCAGACGAACCCTATTCGATTGTTTCGGAATTCCGCCGCGGCATCGTCGGAAAGCGATCGCAGCTGCATTGCGGCGCAGTATACGTCGCCTGCGGACGGGGTATCAAGAGCTCCCATGATGTGCAGCAAGGTACTCTTGCCCGCGCCGCTTTCCCCCACGATCGCCAGCATCTCTCCCTTCCGTACCCGGAAGGACAGGTTTTCAAAGAGCACCAGGTCTGACCTGCCGCTGCGGAAGACCTTCTTGAGGTTCTCGACCCGCAGCATCTCGGCCTGTTCTGTTAGATGCACCGGCTGCCCTTTCGTCGCGAGAGATTCGCCGCTTCCAACGCGGCTTTCCGCGCGCTCCCTATTAGAACACCGCCGCCCCGCGCAGGTTCCGAAGCCGAGAGTACCCCGCCGCGGCGGGTCAGGCAACCAAACCCAATATGGATCTCCGGAGTTGCCTGCCTCAAGAACGCTCCCAGGCGCGCGCTTTGCGCCGCGCCTGCGTCTCTGGTCTACTGAATAGTTTGGGCTCGCGGCGGCAAGGCCGCTGAGCGACCCGCAGAAGGGAACGGAATGAAGTCAGGGATCATCGGTCTTCCCCAGGTCGGCAAGTCGGCGCTCTTCCAGATCCTGACGAAGGCGCATGTCGCGGAGCACGCCAACCCGCGCGAGGCGCACCTCGGCGTGGCGAAAGTGCCCGACGAGCGGCTGGACAAGCTCTCGGCGCTGTTCAATCCCAAGAAGACGGTGCACGCCAGCGTGGAATACGTGGACGTCGCCGCGGTCGGCCAGGAGGCGCTGAAAGAGGCCGCCTACGCCAGCACGCTGCGCAATGTGGATTCGCTGGTCCATGTGGTGCGCGCCTTCGACAATCCCGCGGTCGCGCACGTCGGCGAGCTCGACCCGCTGCGCGACATCAAGAACGTGGACTTCGACCTCATGGTCTCCGACCTCGGACAGATCGAGAAGCGCCTCGAGCGTCTGGAAAAAGACCTGAAGAAGATGCGCTCGCCCGAGTTGCAGGCGGAGAACGACGTGCTGCAGCGCGCGAAGAAGTGGCTGGAGAGCGAGAAGCCGCTGCGCGAGATGGAGCTCTCGGCGCCCGAGGAGAAGGCGATCCGCGGTTTCATGTTCCTCAGCCAGAAGCCCATCCTCTACGTGCTGAACATCAGCGAGAGCACCGACCTGGGCAAGGATTTGGAGGCCGCGGTCGCAAAGTTCAACCTGAAGGAGGTGGCCTCGCGGCCGAACGCAGGCGCGACCGCCATCTGCGGCAAGGTAGAGGCAGAGCTGGCCGAGATGTCCGACGCCGACGCCGCCGACTTCCTCTCGAGTTACAGCCTGACCGAGAGCGGCTTGGCGCGGCTGATCCGCAAGACCTACGAGCTGCTCGGCCTCATCTCGTTCTTCACCGTCGGCGAAGACGAGTGCCGCGCCTGGACGGTGAAGCGCGGCTCGCGCGCCGTGGAAGCCGCCGGCGCCATTCACTCGGATCTGGAGAAGCATTTCATCCGCGCCGAGACCATCCACTGGGACCAGTTGCTCGAGGCCGGGTCGGAAGCCAATGCGCGCGGCAAGGGCACGCTGCGCCTGGAAGGCAAGGATTACATTGTGAAAGACGGCGACGTCATGCATATTCGCCACAGCGGATAACCATGTCGCCGATCATCCTTGCCATGCTGCTGGGCGTGACCGCGGCCACCGCCAACGTGGTGGGCGGCACCATCATCGTCCAGAAGCACTGGGAGCGCCGCTACCTCAAGTACTTCATCGCGCTCGGCTCCGGCTTCATGCTCGCCACCGCGCTCATCGAGATGGTTCCGGAAAGCCTGAAACCGGAACTGAATCGCAACGGCTGGGCGCCGGTGCTCATCCTCGCCGGCTACCTGCTGGTGCACTTCTTCGAGCACACCGTCACCGGGCACTTCCACTTCGGCGAAGAGACGCATGAACACGAGCTTGCGGCGCCGCACCGTAGCATCTCGGTGCTGCTGGGGCTCCTCATCCACGCGTTCTTCGACGGCATCGCCATCGCCTCCGGCTTCCTGGTCTCGAACTGGCTCGGCTGGATCGTCTTCCTCGCCGTCTTCCTGCACAAGATGCCGGAGGGCTTCACCGTCACCTCGGTGATGCTGGCGAGCGGCCGCAGCCGCTTCAAGTCGTGGGGCGCCTCGGTGATGCTGGGAGCCGCGACCCTGGCGGGCGTGGCGGTCATGGCCGTCTTCCGCCACTCGGTAGACGCCGGCCTGCCGCTCTCGGCGGGAGTGACCATCTACGTCGCCGCCACCGACCTGCTGCCCGAGGTCAACCGCGAGCCCGGGTGGCGCATCGCCGTCACCGTCTTCCTCGGCGTCGCGCTCATGTTCGTGCTGGACCGCTTCTTCCACGTGAGATAGAAAAGCCCGGCTGCGCCGGGCTTTCCGCGCACTGCGGACTAGGGACTACTCCACCTGGTGCTTCGCGTTGTATCCGTCGCGCGCGATGATCTGGTACTTCACTTCCTTGCCTTTTTCGTTGACGACCTTCAGCCTGCCGCCGCTCGAGGGGTCCACCAGCTCCACCTTGATCTTGCGGTAGCTGCCATCCTGGGCCGTGTTGGTCGGGTGGTAGGTGAGCGAGTACTGGTTGCGGATGGTCGCGCCGATGGCGCGGAAGACCTCGGGGAACTCCGCCGGGAAGCGCGGCTTGAAGGCGACGCCGCCGGTCTGCTTGGCGAACGATGCCATCTGGTTGTCGGCCTGGAGGTAGGTGAGGTTCGTGATGGGCGACATCCCGCGGTTCTCCGCCAGCGTGCGGACGAACCCGCCCGTGCTGATGGTGTAGATGGTCACGTCGGGCGTGGCCTTGACCTTCTTGTAGGCGTCGTCGAGCGTGTGCTTGCTGAAGGTGTCGACGCCGCTGGCGACCAGGATGATGTACTTGTGTCCCTCGATGCGCTCCAGCCGGTCGAGCGTGTCGTAGAGCGCGTCGAACAGGTTGGTCTCGCTGAACCCCGGGATGCGCATCGTCCCGAGCGCGCCATAGACCTGCCGCTTGTCCTGCGTGAAATCGGTGAGGATCTTCGTCCGCATGTCGTACGACACCACCGCCACCCAGTCCTGCGGCTTCAGCATCTGGGTGAAGCTGTAGGACGCGTTCAGCATGTCGTCGATGAAGTAGTAGCTGGTGTGGGCGAACTCCACCAGCAGCACCGCGGTGATGGGCGCCTCGCTCTGGTTGAAGCTGGTGACCTTCTGCGGCACGCCGTCTTCCAGGATGCGGAAGTTCTCCGGCCGCAGGCCCGGGACGAAGCCGCCGTCCTTGGTCGTCACCAGCACGTCCACGTTGACCGATGGGACGTCCACCCGCAGGGAGTAGTCGGGCAGGCCTGCGGGCTGCTTGAACTTCTCTTTCTTCTCGACCTTCGGCGCCTCTTCCTTCTTCTTCGGCACGGCAATGGTGCCGACGTCGCCCTCGGGGCCGCCGGCGGACGGCGCGCCCTCCTGCGGGTTTGACGGCGGGTTCTGCTGGGAAGAGGAGTTCTGCGAGCTCGAGCTTTGCGCCCGCCCAAGCGGGGCCAGCAGGGCCAGCGCCAGGGCCGCAAGTATTAGTACTTTTAGTCGTCGGATTAAGGCTGTTTTCGGGAACATGGCTGCCAATGGTCCAGAGATTCTGGTGCTAGTATAGATGCCGGATCACCCCTTTACGATCACGCGAAACGAGCGGCCTTGGCCGCCGTTTTTCAGCTTCGCCGAGGGGCTCCGCCCAAGCGGTATGAAAAAGTCAGTCTGTTCGCGCCTTCCTGTCCTGCTCCTTGTCGTCCTCTGCGCAGCCGGATCAGCCCAAACCCCGAAAGCCGTAGCCGCGACTTCCGCCCCTGCTGTCCAGGGACCCGCGGTCATGCCCGTCAGCGAGATCAAGGCCGGGATGCGGGGCGTCGCCTACACCGTGTTCGAAGGCGTGAAGCCCGAGCCGATGGAGGTCGAGGTCCTCGGCGTGCTGAAGAACAACTTCAACGGTCCGAAGAGCGACGTCATCCTCGTCCGCCTGCACGGCAAGAAAGTGGAGTACACCGGCGTGGTCGCCGGCATGAGCGGCAGCCCGGTCTACTTCAACGGGAAGCTCGCCGGCGCCATCGCGTTCCGGCTGGGCGAGTTCTCGCGCGAGCCCATTGCCGGCGTCACGCCCATCGAGGAGATGCTGGCCATCAACGAGCTCGACCGCACCGTCCCGGCCGAGCCGGTCTCCGGCGGCAAGCCGAAAGCGGTCACGACCCGGACGTCCATGACCGTGCCCGAAGCCGCCGAGCCCGCCGCCTACGCGCAATATCTGAAGCCCATCGGCGCGCCCCTGGTCTTCTCCGGATTCAGTGAAGACGCGGTGCGCCGCTTCTCTCCGCAGTTCGCCTCCGCCGGCATGGTGCCGGTCATGGGCGCGGGCTCCGTCTCCGACGAGAAGCAGCCCGAGCCGCTGGAACCCGGTTCCGCCGTGAGCGCGCTGCTGGTGCGCGGCGACATGAACATCGCCGCCACCTGCACCGTCACCTACATGGATCCCGAGCGCCTGCTGGCGTGCGGCCACCCGCTGCTCCAGTTCGGCATGGTCGACATGCCGATGACCAAGGCCACCGTGCTCGCCACGCTGCCCTCGCCCGCCAACGCTTTCAAGATCGTCAACGCCACCGAGCAGGTCGGCTCCTTCGTGCAGGACCGCCACACCGGCATCATGGGTCGCATGGGCAAGGAGCCCCGCATGATCCCGGTGACGCTCACCGTGCACGGCGGCTCGACCCCGCGCAGCTACCGGTACGAGGTCTTGTCGAACTCCAAGATCACGCCGCTGCTCATGATGGCGACCGTCTTCAACTCGCTGCAGAGCATGACCGACGCGGGCGACGACATCACCTTCCGCATGACCGGCAAGATCACCGTCGCTGGGTACCCGGACGTCAACCTGAAGAACATGTACGCGCCGCTCGACGCGGGCGCGCCCACCAGCTTCGCGGTGGCCATCTCGCTCGGCGACCGCTTCGGACGCATCTTCGAGAACCCCTACGTCCGACCTCAGATCGAGGGCGTCACCATGGACCTCGACCTCATCCGCGAGCGCAAGTTCGCGAAGCTGGAAAGCGCGCGCGTCAACGTGACGGAAGCGCGGCCCGGCGACCAGATCGTGGTCGAAGCCGTGCTGCGGCCGTATCGCGGCGAGCGCATCGTCCGCCAGATCCCGGTAAAGGTGCCGACGTCCACCCCGAAGGGCACGCTGCGCATCCTGGTGTCCGACGCCGACACGCTCGACCGCGCGCGCCGCATGTCCATGAACTGGGGCACGCGCTTCGATCTCGGCACCACCATCGCCGCGCTCAACAAGGAGCACCTCAACGACCATCTCTACGTTTCGTTGCTCGAGCCCAACCCGCAGGCGATGATCGAGGACAAAGTCATGCCCACGCTGCCGCTCTCCGTCATCAACGTGATGGACGGCATGCGCGGCACGCGCGACATGCTCGTCACCGGCGAGAGCGCCGTGGACGAGGCTTCCACTCCGCTCTCGTACGTCGTGAGCGGCGCGCAGATCATCACCGTCTCCATCAAGTGACGGCGTTTTGCGGGCGTGAGGTCGCCGCGGCGACCGGGAGCCCGCAGCCGTCATCCTGAGCGAAGCGAAGGATCTCTACCCGCTCTCCTACGTCGTGAGCGGCGCGCAGATCATCACCGTCTCCATCAAGGGACGGCATCTTGCGGGCGTGAGGTCGCCGGCGCGACCGAGAGCCCGCAGCCGTCATCCTGAGCGAAGCGAAGGATCTCTGCCCGCGTGCGGTAGTGCGCCTTTTCGCCGTCTGCTTCGAGTCGTACACTAAAGGTTCATGCTTATGAGAAAGTTCGCACTCGTGCTCCTTCTTCTTTCTTCCTTCGCCCTCGCGCAGGGCACCCGCGCCTGGGAGCAGTCCTCCTTCGACGAGCTTGAGAAAGGCACGGCCAAGGGCATCGCCATCCGCTCCGGCGGCGGCCTGGAGCTGGCGCCCGCCTTCAAGCTGCTCTACACCTCGCCCTCGACCTACATCTGGGCCATCGCGAGCGACGCGAAGGGCAACGCCTACCTCGCGACCGGCTCGCCCGCGCGCGTCTATAAGGTCACGCCCGAGGGACAGGCGACCGTCGTCTTCGCGCCCAAGGAATTGCAGGTGCAGGCGCTGGTCGTCGACAAGAACGGCGTGCTCTACGCCGGCACCTCTCCCGACGGCAAGGTCTACCGCATCGAGCCCGGCGCAGCGGCCGCCAAGCCAAAGCCGGCGGAGAAGACCGGCGAAGCGCAAGCCACCGCTTCCTCGGAGATCGCGCTCGACCCGGCCTACAGCTCCAGCGTCTATTTCGAGCCCAAGACCAAGTACATCTGGGACCTCGCGCTCGCGGGCGACGGCACGCTCTATGTCGCCACCGGTGACCGCGGGGAGATCTTCCGCGTCACGCCGAAAGGGGAAGGCACGCTCTTCTTCAAGAGCGACGAGGCCCACATCCGCGTGCTCGCGCTCGACGGGAAAGGGAACCTCGTCGCCGGCTCCGACGGCAGTGGGCTCGTCTATCGCATTTCGCCGGCCGGCGAAGCCTTCGTGCTCTACAGCGCGCCGAAGAAGGAGATCACCGCGCTCGCACTCGACAAGGACGGCAACATCTACGCCGCCGGCACCGGCGAGAAGCGCTCCGGCGGAGCGGTCGCTCCCACGACGCCCGCGGCGACGGCCGGGGGCTTCACCTTCAGCACCACCTCGACCGCGAATCCGCAGCAGCCGCAGCAGCCCGGCCCCCCGGGGCAGCCCACGCTGCAGCCCGGCGCCGTTCCGCTGCCCATGCCTATCTTCGGTGCCGTCACCGGCTCCGAGATCTACCAGATCGCCCCCGACGGCTCGCCCAAGCGCCTTTGGTCCTCGCGCGACGACCTGGTCTACGCGCTCGCTTTCGACCCGCGCGGCCGCCTGCTCGCCGGCACCGGCAACAAGGGACGCATCTACGCCATCGAGCGCAACGGTGACTTCACCGACCTGCTCGGGGCCAGCGCCAGCCAGGTCTCCGGCTTCGCGCGCGCGCCCGGCGGCGGCCTCTACGCCTCCACCAGCAACCTGGGAAAGGTTTTCGCGCTGGGCTCCGCGCTCGAGAGCGAAGGCTCCTACGAGAGCGACGTCTTCGACGCCCGCATCTTCTCGCGCTGGGGACGCGCCGAATATCGCGGCCGCGGCAATGTGGAGCTGTTCGCGCGCTCCGGCAACGTCGACAATCCCGACCGCAACTGGAGTCCGTGGAAGAAGGTGGACCTGGCGAAGGACGCCGCGCTCGACGTCCCGCCGGCGCGCTTCGTGCAGTGGAAGGCCGTGCTGCGGCCCGGCTCCGAGCCGCCGCGCATCGACAGCGTCGCGCTGAATTACCGCTCCAAGAACGTGGCGCCCGCGCTCGACGACCTCGCCGTGCAACCGGGCGCGCGCTTCCAGGCCGGAACGCGGCCCTCGGCTTCGGGCGGCGACGACAGCGGGCCCATCCAGGTGGGAGGCCCGACGGTTTCGCAGCCCGCCCCGGCGCGCGCGGATTTCGCGCCGCCGGCCTTCCGCGATCCCGACTACGTCGCCATCCGCTGGGCCGCACACGACGACAATGATGACGACCTCGTCTACTCCATCTACTACCGCGGTGATGGCGAGACCAACTGGAAGCTGCTCAAGGACGGCGTGACCGACAAGTTCTTCTCCGTCGAGAGCGCGCTGTTCCCCGACGGCGGCTACACCGTGAAGGTCGTCGCGTCGGACGCGCCCTCGCACTCGCCCGACGACGCGCTCACCGACGAGCGGGAGTCCGGCCGCTTCGAGATCGACACCACGCCGCCGGTCATCAGCGATCTCGCGGGCGCCAGCGAAGCCGGCGCGCTGCACCTCCTCTTCCGCGCCTCCGACGCCTTCTCGCCCATCCGCCGCGCCGAGTACTCGGTCGACGCCGGCGACTGGAACTTCGTCGAGCCTGTGGGCCAGATCTCCGACTCGAGGACGGAGAACTACGACTTCAGCGTGCCCATCCCCGCCGCCGCGCCCGACAAGAAGCAGCGCGGCGATTCCTCGGAGCACGTTGTCGTGGTCCGCGTCTATGACCGCTACGGCAATATGGCTACGGCGAAGACGGTCGTCCGCGGAAAATAGCGCGCCGGCGAGTCGCCGGCGCCTACCCCACAAAATTCTCCGGTAGGGACCGGCGACCCCGCCGGTCCCGCGCCACCTCCCTTTAGAATGTGCGCGTGCTGCGCGCCATCCTGCTCACCGTCGCCTGGGTCATCCCGATGGCCTACGCCGTCATCCCGGCGTACTGGTTCATGGTGCATCCGTTCGCAGCGCGCTGGCGGCGCGTCCGCCGGCCGTTCCTTTACATCGTGCCGATGTGGCTGCTCACCTACCTGCTCCTCGGCTTCCTCACCTTCCCGTACAGCCGCACGCAGCTCTACGACAACTGGCCGGCGCGCATCGCCGGCGCGCTGCTCGTCCTGGGCGCGATGGCCACCTACCGCGCCGTCCGCCGCGACAAGCGATTCACCGGCGGCCAGCTGGTGGGCCGCTCGGAGATCGAGCAAGCCCAGGAGCAGCGCCTCGTGACCGAGGGGATGCATGCCCGCATGCGGCATCCCATTTATCTTGCCGCGCTCCTGATGGTGACCGGCTGGACGGTGGGCAGCGGCCTGCTCGCCGACTACCTCCTGCTGGCGTGGGCGCTGCTCGCGTTCCCGGTGATGATCGCGCTCGAGGAGCGCGAGCTCGTCGCCCGCTTTGGCGACGCCTACCGTGACTACCAGAAGCGTGTTCCTGCGATAATCCCTAGGGTCGGTTAGCCGACCACGCATGCGCTTCGAACTATTCGTCGCATCCCGCTATCTGCGCGCCAAGCGCCGCCAGGCCGTCATTGGCGTCATCACCGGGATCTCGGTCGCGGGAGTCGCAGCGGGTGTGGCGTCGCTCATCATCGCGCTCGCCATCAACAACGGATTCCGCCAGGACCTGCAGAACCGCCTGCTCGGCGCTTCCAGCCACGTCAACCTGATGCGCATCGAGTCCGACGGCATTCGCGACTGGCCGGCGCTGCTCGAGCGCCTGGAAAAGCAGCCGGGCGTGAAGGCGGCGGCGCCCGCCATCTACGAGCAGGTGCTGGTCTCGCGCGGTGCGCGCGCCACCGGCGCGGTCATCAAGGGCGTGCTCCCGCAGTACGAGAAGCGCGTCAGCGAGCTGCTCAACACCGTGAAGCTCGGCTCGGCGGAGAAGCTGGAGCCTGGGCCCCCTCCGGCCACTCCCGGCCCGGGTGAGACTGCCTCGCCCGACCTGCCGCCCATCGTGCTCGGGCACGAGATGGCCAACGACCTGGGCGCGACCGTTGGCTCGGTCGTGCTCGTCACCTCGCCCCAGGGCGAGCTCACGCCCTTCGGCATCGTGCCGAAATACGTGCGCTTCAAGGTCGTCGGCGTCTTCCACTCCGGCTTCTACGACTACGACAAGTCGTGGGCGTTCATCCGGCTGCGCGACGCGCAGCAGCTCTTCGGCCTGGGCGACGTCGCCAGCGTCCTCGAGTTCAAGGTCGACGATATCTACCGCGCGAATGAGATCGGCCACCAGCTCGAGCAGGCCGCCGGGCGCGGCTTCATGTCGTCGAGCTGGATGGAGCAGAACAAGCAGATCTTCGAGGCGCTGCAGATGGAGCGCCGCGTGATGTTCCTCGCCATCGGCCTCATCGTCTTCGTCGCCGCGCTCAACATCCTCATCTCGCTCACCATGATGGTGATGGAGAAGACGCGCGACATCGCCGTGCTCATGTCCATGGGCGCGAAGAAGTCGCAGATCCGCCGCATCTTCATCGGCCAGGGCGTTCTCATCGGGACCATCGGCACGTTCTTCGGGCTCATCCTCGGCTATCTCGGGACGTGGGCGCTCAGCCACTACCAGTTCTTCAAGCTGAACCCGGAGGTCTATTCGATCGCCTACGTGCCGGCCTCGGCACGGCCCATCGACGGCGTGCTGGTGGCGGTGACCGCGCTGCTCATCTCGCTGGTCGCGACCATCTACCCGTCGTGGTCGGCCTCGCGCATCCTGCCCGCCGAAGCGCTGCGCTACGAGTAGGTAAGAGTTGTCATTCCGACCGAAGCGCGAGCTCTAGCGAGCGCGAGCGGAGGAAGCGCTATGAAACTGCGATACGACACGGCGGGGATTATAGGGCTTCCTCCGCTCGCGCTCACCCGCGAGCGGGCTCGCGCTCGGTCGGAATGACAAGACTGGGAAAGGTTAACGACTAGATTGGCGAGACAAGGTCCACAGCACCACCAGCCCCAGCAGCAGCACCGCCTGCTCCAATCCGGTCGAGATGCGGTGCAGCCGGTTGAACTCGACGCGCCGCGGGTCGCTGGGCGCGACCGCATCGATCTCCACCATGTTGGCGCGCAGCGCTTGCATCCGGCGCGCGACGCCGAACTGCGAGACGAGCGTGAGCGCCAGCATCGCGACCACCAGGCCGTCGCGCCACGCGATCGTCCGCGTCGCCAGCAGCGAGCACGCCAGGAACACCACCGCCGCGACGATGCCGATCCAGTGCAGCCCGCCGAGCGTGCGCGTCACCACCGCGCCGGCCAGCTCGCGCTTCGGCAGAATGGAGAACAGCGCCGGCGCCATCACCGCGCCGAAGAACACGATGCCCCCCAGCCAGACGGCCAGCGACAGTATCATCAGGAACCGCAGGAGATTCGGCACGCCGTGATTATGGCACGGCAGTCGTTGTAAGATTCTTCCCCGCCATTTCGTCATCTCGAGCAGGAGGATGCCATGAGACTCTCCCTGGCAGTTGCGGTCACGCTGTTACTCGCCATTGCCGCGTTCGGGCAGGACATGGGCTCGATGCCCATGGCCGTCAGCCCGGCCAAGATGAAGTTCGATAACGTCCCCAACGTTCCCACGTGCGCCAAGGCAGCGGTCCTGCACGGCGACCCGGGGAAGGGCGCCTTCGTGCTGATGATCAAGGCCACGGCCGGCTGCAATATCCCGCGGCACTGGCACACGCCGGCCGAGCAGCTCAGCTTCCACAGTGGCAGCGCGAGCATCACCATGCCGGGAGAAAAGCCGCAGACCCTGGCGCCCGGCGCGTTCATTCACCTGCCATCGAAGAATCAGCACAGCTTCGTGTGCAAGACGGCGTGCGCGTTCTTCCTGGCGGGGGACGGGCCGTTCGACATCCACTACGTGGATGACGCCGGCCAGGAGATCTCCGCCGAGCAGGCTCTCAAGCCCATGATGAAGAGGAGAGGGAAGAAGCAGTAGCTAGACCGGCACGGGCACGCCGGCCACGATCTCGCGCACGATCTGGTCGGCCTGCTCGCTCTTCTTGAGCGTGGTGGAATAGCGCGCGTTCGGCACCACGCGATGCGAGAACACCGCCGCCGCCAGGTGTTTGAAGTCGTCGGGCGTGGCGAAGTTGCGGCCCTCGACGAACGCCAGCGCCTGCGCCGCGCGGTACAGCATGAGCGACCCGCGCGGCGAGACGCCCAGCGACAGGTACTCCGAGTTGCGCGTGCGCTTCACGATCTCGAGCGTGTAGTCCACCAGCGAGTCGTCCACCCGCACGCGCGTCACTTCCTGCTGCATCGCGGTGACCTCGGCGGCGGTCAGCACCGGCCGCATCGCTTCGAGCTGCGCCGCGCCCGCTTCCGCGCGCAGGATCTCGCGCTCGCTCCCCGCCTCGGGATATCCCATGTGCGCGCGGATGAGGAAGCGGTCCATCTGCGACTCCGGCAGCGGATACGTCCCGTGGTGCTCCACCGGGTTCTGCGTGGCGATCACCAGGAACGGCTGCGGCAGCGGATAGGAGTGCGCGTCCACCGTGACCTGGCCTTCGTTCATCGCCTCCAGCAGCGCCGACTGCGTCTTGGGCGTGGTGCGGTTGATCTCGTCGGCCAGCACCACGTTGGCGAACACCGGGCCCGGCTTGAACTCGAACTTCTGCTCCATCGCCGAGTAGATGGAGATGCCCACCACGTCGCTCGGCAGCATGTCGGAGGTGAACTGGATGCGCTGGAACGAGCAATCGACGGCGCGCGCCAGCGACTGCGCCAGCGTCGTCTTGCCCACGCCCGGCACGCCCTCGATCAGCAGGTGCCCGCGGGCGAGCGCGCACACCACCGCCAGCCGGACGACCTCGTCCTTGCCGCGGATCACGCGCTTGAGCGCGCCTTCGAGCGCGACCGCGCCCTTCGACAGCGTCTCGCTCCCGATTGCCGCCTGTGGGTTCATGGATGGCTGGAGTATATCGTTTCTCGTTCCTCGTTTCTCGTTTCTCGCCTGCCGTTCGACCGGCAAAACGAGGAACGAGGAACGAGAAACGAGAAACCTGTTCCTTACGCCGCCGGCCCCGTGAGCGACGCCCGCCCGATGAGCCGCGCCACCCGCTTCG
>DATIBR010000154.1 GCA_035457425.1 Terriglobales bacterium | reverse complement strand
AGCTGCCGGTCGCGCCCCGTGATGAGCTGCATCGGCTCGAACGCCGTCCGGTCCTTCTTCTCGATCGTCCGGTCGTCCGCGATCACGTTCAGCGTGAACTTGCTCTTCTTCGGGTCCGCCTTCTTCAGCTGCAGCGAAATGGTCGAGACCGGCGTCGATTTCCCCTTGTCCAGCGTGAACTCGAAGTAGTTCTTGTCGCCCCGGTGCTTCAGGTATTCCAGGTCCTCGCGCGTTTTCGCGATCAGCCCGCTTTGCTGCCCCAGGTCTCCGATCGTCCGCTCCAGTTTCGCCTTGGTCGCTTCCAGTTCCGTCTTGGTCGCGGCCACGTCCGTCCTCACCGCGCCCACGTCTGTCTTCACGCCCGCGACCTGCTCGCCCACCTGCTTCTGCTGCTCCACCAGCCGCGACTCGCTGGCGCGCTGCTGCCGCTGCAGCTCCGCCGTCCGCGCCGCCAGCTCCTTCTCCGTCATTCCCACTTTCGACGCCAGCGTCTCGGTCGACGCCTTCAGCTTGGCGTCCGTCATTTCCATCTTCTTTTCCATCTCCGCTTGCGATTTCTGCATGGCGTTGATGCGGTCGTGCAGGTTGTAGAACAGCACCAGCGACGCGATCACGTACACCCCCGCCACCGCGATCAGCACGTACTTCACGGCACTGTTCTCGTTGCTCTCGACCGGTTCGTCGGACATGGCTCTGCCTTTCGGTTGTCAGGGTAGCGGCGCAGCCACATTGTTGTGCAGGAGCTCTGGACTGTCAATCCGGCCCCAAAACACAAAGGGCACGGCTTCAGCCGTGCCGCCACGTCATCTCCCAACACTTGCAGCCGGCTTAGCCGGCGAGAAGAAAGGCGCGGCCCTCAGGCCGCGCCCCAGAAGGATCGCTCTTAGTGGGAGACAGCCGCCCGCTGCGCTGGTCGCTCCGGGCGCCCCAGCATCTGGAACTCGGCGTACTGCCGCGCGTTGGCGGCGATCGCCGACCACGGCACCTCGAGCCCCGTCACGAATACTTTCTTCCAGCCCAGCTTCGCGCCTGCCGCGCACAGTTGTGCCAGCTCGTCGATCTCGCCGTAGCTGTAGGTGACGCGCAGGAAGTGGTTGCCGTTCTCTTCTTTCCACTCCGTGCACGAAGGCTTCAGGTGCGCCAGCTTGCGCGCCCGCTGAAAGTCGGTGGTGCCGTCATTCTGCAACAGGACCGTGAAGCCGTCGTAGCCGAGCATCAGACCGCAGCGGTCGCACAGTGTGTACGCGCGTACGCCGCTCGAACAACGCGGACATCTCGTCATGCAAAACCCTCCGTGACTTCGTTCGTTAAAAACTTTTCTCCCTTGTTAGATGCAACTGCTGCCCTGATTGTGCAAGATTCGATTTCGCTTCGCAATAACTTTTCTGACACGCGCTCTCCCGGCGCTCTCCAGGTTTTCCTGCGCGACTCCGGAGGTTCCTCTCTTCCGGGTACAGAAACGCGTCGTGCGGTCATTCTGCCGGCCCTCGTTTCCCTTCTTGTCATTGCGGAGCAGCCGACACGCCAAGCAGGACAGAAAGTATTTCCTCCTCTCCTCCTGTTTCATTTCGCAGGCGCCGGCCATGCTCTGCGCCACGTTCATCAACTCTGGATTTTTCGCAGCAACTCTGGCTCGGCCGAGCAACTTTGGACGCCGAACCTCAATCCCACTATGCAGTTGTTCCCCGCCTGCAGTCGTCGCTTTGAGGAGACCATGCCCCGCCGCAGCTTCGTCTTCCCGTTCATCCTCGCGCTTGCCGTCTTCGGCGTCGCGCAGACCACTGCCCCCGCTCCCGCGTCTTCGCTTCGCATCATCGCGCCGCGTTCCGGAGAGAAGATTTCCGCCAACTTCGTCACCGTGCGCTTCGAGCTGATGGATCCCGGCGCCAGCGCCGACTCGTCACCGAACTACCAGGTTCGCCTCGACGGCCGCGACCCCGTCCGCACCACCGACACCGAGTTCACCTTCAGCGGACTCACCCCCGGAGCCCACACCGTGATGGTCGAGCTGGTCGATGCCAACGGCACTCCCATCACCGGCACTCGCGTGCAGGCTCGCTTCACCGTCGCATCGCAGCCCATGCCCGCCGACACCGTCCCCGATCACACCGACATCGTCCGCCAGACCTCGTTGGCCGGCGGCGCGCGCTTTCTTCCCGCCGTCTACACTTGGGTCGAGCGCGACCCCGCGCCGCTGGACGACACGCAACCACCTGCGCCACAGGATGACTCCGCCTCTCCGGACGCGGAACAGCCCGCTTCCCCCGGCGCCGGCAAGCAGCTTCCGCGCAGTTCCAGCGCGCTCCCGCTGCTTTCGGTCATCGGACTCGGCGCCCTGCTCGGCGGCCTGGCCTCCGCCATGCGGACGCGCTGACCCCGAGGTGTGACTCTGGATTTCCGCATCTAAGGAACGCATGGACACGCGTCGCCTCTGTCAACGGCTCAACAACATGTGGCGGCGGCCGCTGTGGCGCGGCCTTACCCTCCAGCGCTCCTGGCCCTATGCCCTCATGCTGGCGGGCCTCCTTCTCCTTCTCTACGTCGGCTCGCAATACGGCACCATGTTCTGGGAGCAGCGCCGCCTTGCGCGTCAGTGGGAGGAGCGCAACGCTTCCGGCGCGAACCCGGCCGCCACCGCAACCGTCTCCGACGACGGCCTCATCCGCGTCTCCATCCCGAAGATCGACCTCGACGCCATCGTCGTCGAGGGTACCAGCCACAAGCAGCTGCTCGTCGGCCCCGGCCGCATCACCACCACCGCTCTCCCCGGCGAGACCGGCAATGCCGTCATCACGGCCCACCGCGACACCTTCTTCCGCCACATCTATGAGCTGAACAAGGGCGACGAGATCGTCGTCCGTCGCGCCGGCGAAGTCTTCCGTTTCGAAGTCACCGGCAAGAAGATCGTCGACCCCTCCGACGTCTCCGTCCTCCGCGCCACCAAGGAGCCGCGCCTCACGCTCATCACCTGCTACCCGACGTACTACATCGGCCCCGCGCCCGAGCGCCTCGTCGTCTTCTCCAAGCTCATCGACCGCGCGCCCGACAACGCGCGCGCCTCGACCGCTGGCAGCGGCGCCTCTCACTGAACTGCTCGCGCCGGCGTCTCTCGCCCGCGCCGCTGTGCACCGGACTGTGGGCGGTGGACTATACTGAAATGTTTCTTAACGCCCTCTTTCCGCATCGGAGAAAGTCATGGCTAGCGCCCCCGCTCTTGATTTCGCGCATCAGAACCAGGAACGCTTCCTCAACGAACTGAAGGACCTCCTTCGCATCCCCAGCGTCAGCACCGCGCCCGAGCACAAGCAGGACGTCCAGCGCGCCGCCCAGTTCGTCGCTGACGAGCTCAAGCGCATCGGCATGGAGAGCGTCGAGATCATCCCCACCAAGGGCCACCCGCTGGTCTACGCCGAATGGCTCCACGCCGCCGGCAAGCCCACCGTGCTCTGCTACGCGCACTACGACGTCCAGCCCGCCGAGCCGCTCGACGAATGGCATTCGCCTCCCTTCGAGCCCACTATCCGCAATAACAACCTCTACGCCCGCGGCGCCGTCGACGACAAAGGCCAGCTCTGGATGCAGGTGAAGGCGCTCGAGGCCCTCTTCCGTGAAGGCAACGGCCGGCTTCCCATCAATGTCAAGATCCTGATCGAAGGCGAGGAAGAAGTCGGCGGCGAGTCCATCGCTGAGTACGTCCGCAAGCAGAAGGCGCGCCTGAAGGCCGACTTCGCCCTCGTCACCGACACCGAGCTGTTCGCGCCCGACCTCCCGACGCTCTGCGTCGGACTGCGCGGCCTCGTCTACACCGAAGTCGAAGCCCAGGGCGCCAAGACTGACCTGCACTCCGGCATGTACGGCGGCGCCGCCCCGAACCCGCTCATCGCGCTCTCCAATATCATCGCGCGCCTCAAAGACGAGAAGTCCGGCAAGATCCTCATTCCCGGCTTCTACAAGGGCGTGAAGAAGCCTTCCGCCGACGAACTCAAAGCATGGAAGCGGCTGCCCTTCAACGAGGAGCACTATCGCAAGACCGAGGTCGGCTCACCCGCGCTCACCGGCGAAAAAGAGTTCTCCGTCCTCTATCGCACCTGGGCGCGCCCCACGCTCGAGGTTCACGGCATGCCTGGCGGCTTCACCGCGCCCGGCGCCAAGACCGTGATCCCGGCGCGCGCTGCCGCGAAGATCTCCATGCGCCTCGTGCCTGACCAGGACCCCGACGACGTCCTGAAGAGATTCACCGCCTACGTGAAGAGACTCACCCCCAAGGGCATCACCATCAGCATCAAGGTCCACTCCAAGGGCGAAGCCATCGTCGTCGGCACCGACAACGAATACGTCAAGGCGGCCAAGGACGCCATGCACGACGTCTTCAAGAAGGACACCGTCTTCATCCGCTCCGGCGGTTCCATTCCCATCGTCGCCGACTTCGAGAACGTCCTGAAGATCCCTTCCATCATGATGGGCATGGGCCTTCCCGACGACAACCTGCACGCGCCCAACGAGAAGTTCCACATCCCCAACTTCTATCGCGGCATCGACAGCCTCATCCGCTTCTTCCAGCGCCTCGCACAGTAGCGCCGGCGTCTCGAAAGCCCCCGACTTTGGTCGGGGGGAGCGCGGGCACCTTGCCCGCGCTTTTTCTCGCTTGGGTAGGCGCCGGCCTCACCCCGGCGCCTCTTCTCTGTCCCCTGTCCACCGCCCACTGTGCACTGACTTTTGTGCTATGCTTTCTCTGCTCTCGTCGTTCTCCCACCTCCCACCTCACCACAATAGGTCCGCTTCCCTGCACCACAGCCTGTGCAGCATCCTGTGGTGGGGAGATGCGACCCACAACATATTGTGGATAAAAGGCTTGACCTCTGTTAACTATGCGGGTACAGTCTCCCCTAACGCAGCCGCGCTGCGCGGGGACTCGTGCAGGCCGGCAGGTTTTTCCGCTCCTTCGTCCAGCCGCGAAGTTCAACGGAGTCAAGCTAGAGGAGTCACGTTTTGCTGAAGCTTAAGAAACTCCAGATCCTCGGCTTTAAGTCCTTCTGCGACCGCACCGAACTCAAGTTCCACGGCGAGGGTATGGCCGCCATTGTCGGCCCCAACGGTTGCGGCAAGTCCAACATCTCCGACGCCATCTCCTGGGTCCTCGGCGAGCAGAGCGCCAAGACGCTCCGCGGCACCCGCATGGAAGACGTCATCTTCGCCGGCACCCGTGACCGCAAGCCCATGGGCATGGCCGAGGTCTCACTCACCCTCATCGACCCCGAGGTCTACGAAGGCGCCGACCTCGCCGCCGACACCGAGGTCGATATCCAGAACGACCTCCCCGACGACTGGGATGAAGCCCAGATCCGCGCCCGCTCGCAGGAAGACGCCGACAAGTACGTCGAGGAAGTCCAGCCCGGCCAGGAAGAGCTCGCCGAGATGCAGGCAGCCGCCGCTGCCGCCGAAAACCCCGAGGGTGCCCCATCCCTTGCGGAGCAGACTGGCGAAGCCACGTCTGCGGAGCAAAGGGTGGGTCCCGACGTCGTCCTCAAGATTCGCCGCCGCAAGTTCAACACCCGCGACGCCAAGCCCGGCCAGATCACTGTCACCCGCCGCCTCTTTCGCACCGGCGATTCCGAGTACCTCATCAATGGCAAGCTCGCCCGCCTCCGCGACATCCAGGAGATCTTCATGGGCACCGGGCTCGGTCCCGAGAGCTACGCCATCATCGAGCAGGGTCGCATCGGCCAGATTCTCTCCTCCAAGCCGCACGACCGTCGCGCCATCATCGAAGAGGCCGCCGGCATCACCAAGTTCAAGACCAAGAAGCGCCTGGCCGAAGCGCGCCTGGAAGAAGCCAAGCTCAACCTCTCGCGCGTGAACGACATCTTCGAGGAAGTCACGCGCCAGATGAACTCGCTCAAGCGCCAGGCATCCAAGGCCGAGCGCTATTCGAAGCTCCGCGACGAGATGCGCGAGAAGCTGCGCCTCGTCCTCGTCTCCAAGTACGCCGAGCTCCAGCAGCAGGCCGCCCAGTTCGAACACGACCTCGCGCGCCTCGCCGAGGAACTGCAGTCCCGCACCGCCGAGGTCGAGCGCCTCGAGCAGGAGCACTCCGCCGGCACGCAGCGCGGCTACGAGCTTCAGAACGAGACCCAGCGTAATTCTCAGCGCTCGAGCGAGATCACCCTCGAGGTCGATCGCGCCACCGCGCAGCGCGCTCATAACGAAGAGCGCTGCTCCGAGCTGGAAGTCCGCATCGCCGCCGAGGCCGCGGAGCTCGACCGCAATAACGCGCAGCTCGCCACGCTCTCCGGCGAGCTCGCCGCCAACCAGGCCATCGTCGAGACCGCCGCGGCCGACGTCGCCGCCGTCCGCGCCGAGGCCGCGCTCGCTGAGCAGCGCGCTGCTTCCGCCGCCGAGACCCTGGTCTCCCTCGAGCGCGCGCAGGACCACCGCCGCACGCAGATCATGGAGCTCGTCGCTCAGGTTTCCGGCGTGCGCAACCAGATCACGCAGGCCGCCGAGCACGTCGCCGCGCTCGACCGCGAGGCCCAGCGCCTCAGCCGCGAGATCGCCGCGGCCAATGCCGAGATCGAATCCGTCGGCGGACGCCGCTCCGAGCTTGCCGTCGAGTTCGAGTCCGCCACCGCGCGCGTCAACCGGCTCGCCGCCACGGTCGCCGAGACTCGCCACGCCATCGACGCCAAGCGCGCCGCCGAGGCCGCCGGCAAGCAGCGCCTCGACGGCCTCCGCGCCGAATTCGCCTCCGCCCTGGGCAAGCGCTCGTCGCTCGAAGCCGTCATCGCCGAGCATGGCTACTCTACCGAGTCCGTGAAGCGCCTCTTCCAGTCCGGCGTCATCGAGCAGGGCTTCCGCCCGGTCGGCGTCCTCGCCGACTTCCTCGAGGTCGAAGGACAGTACGAGAACGTCGTCGAAGACTTCCTGCGCGACGAGCTCAACTACGTCGTCGTGAAGTCCTGGGACGCCGCCGACGCCGGCTTGCAGACCCTGCGCAACGACGTGGACGGTCGCGCCACCTTCCTCGTCCACCCCAGCGACTCGCAGGCCCGCTTCTCGTTCACCGTTGACGAGTCCACACGCACCGCGCCCCGCACCCAGGGCCGCACCCAGCAGCCTCCCATTGTTCCGCTCAAGAGCTGCATCAAGGTGCTGAACGGTTTCGGCAAGTCGCTCGAGGTCATCCTGCCGAAGTTGCGCGACGGCTACATCACCGCCGACGTTGCCATGGCCCGCGACCTCGCGCTCGAGAATCCCGACGCCTTCTTCCTCTCCGCTTCCGGCGAGTGCTTCCACAACGTCACCGTCACCGGCGGCAAGCAGCGCGCCGAAGGCCCGCTCTCCATGAAGCGCGAGTTGCGTGAGGTCGAGAAGCAGCTCGACAACCTCGAACGCGCTGTCCGCGAAGACGAGCTCAAGGTCGCCACCCTCGGCAAGGAGATCGCCGAGCTCACCTCCCTGCTCGACCACCTCGAAGAGGAGCGCCGCCAAGCCGAGAAGCTCGCGCTCACCTCGGGCCACTCACTCGAGCAGATGTCCGGCGACCTCTCCAAGACCGAGCAGCGCCTCGTCACCTACCGCGCCGAGCTCTCGCGCGTGGAAGCCGACCGCGCCGAGCGCCAGGCCTTCGTCGTCGAGCGCGAGGCTCAGGTCCAGGCGCTCGAATCCACCCGCGCTCAGTTCGAGGCCGAGATGGCCTCCACCCAGGCTTCTCTCGCGGACCTCAACGCCGCCCGCGACGCCGCTGCCCACGCTGCCAGCGAGACCCAGGCGCGCCTCGCTGCCATGGACGAGCGCCGCAAGGGCGCCGAAGCCTCACTCCAGCGCATCCAGGCGCTGGTCCAGGAGGTCTCGCTCCGCGTCAATGCGCTCGAATCGCAGATCGCCTCCGCTCGCGGCGAGCAGGAGCTACGCCAGGCACAGAACGGCCACCTCTCCCAGCAGCTCGTCGCGCTCGAAGCCGAACGCGCCACCGTGCAACAGCGCGGCGCCGAGCTTCAGCAGGAAGCCGAAGCGCTCCGCTCCGCGCTGCTGGCGATGGAAGACCAGCTTAAGTCGCTCCGCCTCTCGCTCGACGCCGCTCGCGACCGCCGCGGTGAGCTTTCCGCCTCCGCCGCCAAGCTGCAGTCCGACATGCAGCACATGGCCGAGAGCTGCCTGAACGATCTCAGCGTCTCCATCGACGCTCTGCAGGCCGACGAAACCCTCCTCCGCGTCTCCGGCGAAGTCCTTGCCACCGAAGAAGCCATGGTCCGCGAGATGCGCGCCCGCCTCGACTCCATGGGCCCGGTCAACATGATGGCCCTCGAGGAGTACAAGGAGACCGCCGACCGCCACGCCGTTCTCGAGACTCAGCGCAAGGACCTCATCGCGGCCATCGAGAACACCCAGGCCACCATCAAGGAGATCGACCAGGTCTCCAAGGAGAAGTTCCAGGAAGCCTTCGATCGCATCAACGAGAACTTCCAGCTCACCTTCCGCAAGCTCTTCGGCGGCGGCCAGGCCTTCATGCGCCTCACTGACCTCGAGAACTCCGCCGAGTCCGGCATCGACGTCGTTGCCTCGCCTCCCGGCAAGAAGCTGCAGAACGTCCTGCTGCTCTCCGGTGGCGAGAAGGCTCTCACGGCTCTCGCGCTCCTGGTCGGCATCTTCCAGTACCAGCCGAGCCCCTTCTGCATCCTCGACGAGGTCGACGCTCCGCTCGATGAAGCCAACGTCGGTCGCTTCAACGAGCTCGTCCGCGAGATGAGCGTCCAGACGCAGTTCGTCCTCATCACCCACAGCAAGAAGACCATGTCCATGGCTCCGGTCATGTACGGCGTGACTATGCAGGAACCCGGTGTCTCGAAAGTGCTGTCCGTGAAGTTCGGCCACCACGAGGAGAAACCGCGGCCCGCCGCCGTTGGAGCATGAAGTCGATCAACGGACTTGTAGCCCGGCCGCCTTGGGCTGGGCCGCATTTTTAGCGGGCCTTGGCACCGGTCCGTCACCTTGTCATTCCGAGCCAGGCGCACGCCGGTGTTGCCTGCGCCGAGTCGAGGAATCCCTCTCGCCGGCAGCGCTTCTCCGTCAGCGACGCCTCCCACCGTGACCACTTCACAAATATTTTTCTTCTCACTCGCCCGTGCAAACGCCCGCTCGCGCATTCTTGTCAAGATTTTTCCAGCAAAATAATTTCCCGCTGCTCACGGTTTAATTTTTCACAACGTTGACAAACTTTGTCGCCTCGCTAGAATCTCCTCTGCTTATTCGAAAAAGTTTTTCTCTCTCACCGTGACTCCCAAGACTGCCGATCAAGTCCTGCTGCACACCGATTTCCCCGGGCTGCCTCTCCACGCGTCCGGGAAAGTGCGTGACGTTTACGCGCTCAACGGCAACCTCGTCTTCGTGGCTACCGACCGCATCTCCGCCTTCGACTACGTCCTGGCCACCGGCATCCCTCACAAGGGGCGCGTCCTCACCCAACTCTCGCTCTTCTGGTTCGACTTCCTGCAGAAGATCGTTCCCAACCATCTCGTCACCGCCGACGTCTCCAAGTACCCGGACGCGCTCCAGAAGTATCGCGACCAGCTCGAAGGCCGCTCCATGCTCGTCGCCAAGGCCGACATGGTGGCCGTCGAGTGCGTCGCCCGCGGGTACCTCTCCGGCTCCGGCTGGAAGGAGTACAAGCAGACCGGCGCCGTCTGCGGCATCAAGCTCCCCGCCGGCCTCAAGGAATCCGACAAGCTTCCCGAGCCCATCTTCACTCCGGCCACCAAGGCCGCGAGCGGCCACGACGAGAACATCTCCTTCGCCGACATGGTCAAGCGCGTCGGCCCTGAGCTCTCCGAGCAGCTCCGCGACCTCACGCTCAAGATCTACAAGACCGCCGCCGACTACGCCCTCACCAAGGGCATCATCATCGCCGACACCAAGTTTGAGTTCGGGCACACCGCCGCGGGCCTCACCCTCGCCGACGAGGTGCTCACCCCCGATTCCTCCCGCTTTTGGCCGGCCGACCAGTACAAGCCTGGCGGCGCGCAGGCGTCCTTCGACAAGCAGTTCGTGCGTGACTACCTCGAGTCCATCAAGTGGAACAAGCAGCCTCCCGCGCCGGCTCTTCCGGACGACATCGCCCGCAAGACCAGCGAGAAGTACATCGAAGCGTATCGCCGTCTGACCGGGCGCGAGCTCCCGGCCTGACGCAGTTCTCATGACCACCCTCGATTGGATCTTGATCGGGGTCGTCGCGTTCTCGGTCCTGCTCGCAGCACTACGCGGTTTTTTGTACGAGACCTTCTCCCTGGCCGGCGTGCTCCTCGGTTTCATGCTCGCCGCCTGGGCGTATCCGAAGTTTTCGCCGTGGTTCTTGCAGTATGTGAAGGCGCAGCCGATCGCAGACTTCGGCAGCTTTTGCGCGATCTTTATTTTGACGAGCTTGTTGTTCTCGCTGGCGGGTGAGATCGCCCGCAGCGCCGCCAAGTCCGCCGGACTTCGCCCCGTCGACCGCGTCTTCGGGGGCGCCTTCGGCCTGCTGCGCGGCCTGCTGGCCGGTGCCGTGATCGCGCTCGCCGTCGCCGCCTTCCATCCCCAGTCGATGGCAGGGTCAGTCGTCGGGCGCTACTTCCTGGTGGGCGCGCGCGCCCTGGCGTGGGTCACGCCCGAGGACGTCCGTCGCCAGTTCCGCGAAGGCGCTCTGGCCATCCGCAAGGCGGCACAGGACAAGCTCGCGCCGCAGCAGCAACCGGCCGAGTCGCCCGCCACCGGCGGCCCGCCCAAAAAAGATTAAGCCCGCTCGGCGGGCGTTGCACGGATTCATAGGAAAGAAGGGGCTCTGTGAAGGACCAACTCGAAGCGCTCATCCAGCAGATGCACAAGAGCGGCATCCTCTACTCGGAGGCCGTGCGCGAATTCAAGAAGCGGTTCATCCTGACCGTGCTCGAGCACAACGGCGGCAACCAGTGCCGCGCCGCGCGCGAGCTGGGGATGCACCGCAACACTCTCTCGCGCACCATCGCCGAGCTCAAGCTCGACATCCGCTCGGTCCGCGGCCTCACCCGACGCCCGCCGCGCGGCGAGCGCCCCTTCGCTTTCGACAAGAAAGCCGCCCGGTAACGCAGTTGTGCCCCCGGCCGCCCTCGGACGGGCCGTCCCCTCAAAAACCCAGGGCAGCCCCTCAGGGCTGCCCTGTTCACTTCCCAAGCGACTACCGGCGGCGCCGCGGCGCCTTCCCTGCGGGCTTCTTTGCCGTCAGCAGCGCGCCTTCATTCATCTTGATGACGACCGCCCCGGGGTTGCTGCCCTGCGCCGGAGTGACCTCGTAGCTCACCGGCGTGCCTTGCAGCGCGATCATTTCTCCCGGTTTTGGCATCATGCTCGCCGGGATGGGGCCTGCCATCGTCAGGTCCACGCTGGCGCGATTGTCCTCGATCGCCTGCGCGCTGAACGCGACCATCAGCTGCGTCTTGGACGGCGCCTCGATGATCTTCCCCTGGAACTGCTGCGGCACTCCCTTGAATCCCGTCCACAGCTTCTGCGCCGCTGCCTCGTTGCCGCTTCCCAGGATCATTTCGATCTGGTCCGGGCTCAGCTTGTTGATCGGCGTCGTCGCCATCCATTTGTCTGCCAGCTCCGCTGCGGTCGGCGCCGGTGTCACGTTGAACCCCGCCGGCGGCGTCGGGCTGCTTGCCGCCGTCGCCAGCAGCTGGTCCCAGCCGTCCACGTCGCCGTGGAAGCGGCGATAGCGGCTCTGCACGTAGGTAGTGATCTGCGGCTTCGCCTGCGCCGGTGCCAGATGCACTGCCCGCGCTCCCCAGAACAGTCCTTCCGCCACGATCGGCCTCGCTTCCAGGAACGCCAGCGCTAGCGGATAAACGTCAGAGAAGTTCTCCGGCTGCGCCTCCACCGACATCTTCAGGTGCTGCTGCGCGGTCGGATAGTCCTTCATCTGCAGCGCCGCGAATCCCAACCCGCCGTGGAACACCGTCCCGAACAGCGCCTTGCGCTTCGTCCAGTCCGCATCCGGGATGCCTTCCGGCTTCGGGGCACATTGCAGCGCCGCCAGCCCGCGCTGCGCCATGTCCCGCATCTGCTGCAGCTTCGGGTCGTTGGCTCCCGAGATCGACCCGCGCAGGTTCAGCACGCTGATCACCAGGCCCGCCAAGCTGTTCGGATTCGCCTGCAGCAGCCGGTTCGCCGCGTCGATCGTCTTCTGCGCATTGCCGGTTTGCTGATATGCGCCCACCAGTTGCTCCAGCGCGTCCTCCTTCACCACGGTGTTCGGATAGCGCGTCAGGAAGTCTTCCAGCCCGGAGATCTTCTGGTTCGCGTCCGGTGCCTGCAGCGCTCCGACGTACGAGTTATATTCCGCCGGGTCCTTGATCTCTTTCTTCTGCTGCGTAGCTGGCGGGCACCCCGGTGCCGCCGGTTGTGCGGCCGCCGGCTGGCCGGCGGGCTGCTGCCCCGCGCCTGCCGCTGGCTGCTGCGCGGACCCCACTCCGCCCCCCGCGGGCTGTTGGGCCGCGGCCATCGCCGCAACCGCCACCGCAAGCACGAGCACTACTAGCACCTTCTTCATCCCTTGCTCCTTCTAGAACTCTGAGGAAAGACGTCTCTGGGACCGCGGGCGCGCACTCCCCTCTCGCCCTGGACCGCCTTCGCTTGCGCGAAGCCCGGCCGACTTGCAGACGGTGGATTATAAGAATGCACTCCACCTAAGGCAAGTTGCGTCCTATGAAAGTGTTACCCTTTCCTGTACCTACTATGATGCGTCCAGCAGCTTCGCTGGATGTTTTTGACACCGCCTACTTATGACTTCCCCCTCGCTTTCTTCCCAAGTCGCCTTGGTCACCGGTGGCGGACGCGGCATCGGAGCCGCCATTGCCGAGCGCTTGGCAACCCTGGGCGCGGCCGTAGTCGTCTGTGGCCGTTCTCCTAGGCCCCTCGAGGCCACCGCCGCCAGGATCCGTGCTGCCGGCGGCCGGGCCGAGCCCTTCGAATGCGACGTTCAAGACCTCGCCTCGGTCGAGCGCGCCGCCGAGCGCCTCCGCCAGACCTTCGCCCGCCTCGACATCCTCGTCAACAACGCCGGCATCGGCGGCTTCGGCGGGCCACTCCACAAGATGTCGCCCGGCGAATGGGACTCCGTCCTCAATACCAACCTGCGCGGCGTGTACTACTGCATCCGGGCCTTCACCCCGCTGCTGCTGGAGCGCGGCGGTCACATCATCAACATCAGTTCCATCGCGGGAAAGAATGCCCTGCCCAACGGCGCCGCCTACGCCGCCTCCAAGTGGGGTTTGAACGGCCTCAGCTACTCCGTCGCCGAAGAGCTCCGCGGCCAGAACATCCGCGTCTCGGTGGTCTGCCCCGGTTCGGTCGATACCGAGCTCTCCCCGCATACCGGCAAGGACCCCAAGAAGATGCTCCAACCCGCCGACGTCGCCCACACCGTCGCCATGCTCGCCACCCAGGCCCCTCAGTCCTTCGCCAGCGAGATCATCCTCCGCCCCACCCAGAAGCCCTGATTCTCGCCCCTTTTCGACTCTTGTCCACTGTCCGCCGTCCACTGTCCACTGCCCACTCCCCCGTGCTAACATCACTCTCTTCGAGTTCTACCCCAGGAGGTTCTATGTCTGAGAGAGACGGCAATGGCTTCATGTGGTTCCTGGCGGGACTCGGCCTCGGCGCACTCGTAGGCGTTCTTTACGCCCCGCGCTCCGGCCGCGAGACCCGCGAGCAGCTCCTCCGCCAGGCGGAAGAGGGCCGCGACTGGGCGCGCGAGCGCACTCGCGACGCTCGCGACCAGGCCAACCAGTGGGTCGAGCGCGGCAAGGATGTCGTCCGCGCGCAGAAAGAGCAGATCGGCTCCGCCATCGAGGCGGGCCGCTCCGCGTACCGTTCCGCCACCGACAAATAACGCTGGGAGGCGCCGGCCACTCGCCGGCGCGCACCATCGTTGACATGTTTTAGGCTACGTTAGGGTGAGAAGATGGATCCGCAACTCATGACGCTGTTCATCGCGATCACGTCCGTCGCGGTCGTGATCCAGGCCGGCATCCTGGTCGCACTCTTCATCTCCCTGCGCAAGACCAGCGCCCGCATGATGGTCATGGCCGAGCAGGTCCAGTCTCGCGCCGTGCCCGCGCTCGAGTCCGCGCAAACCATCCTCGCCGACACCGGCCCCAAGCTCCAGACCATCACCTCCAACCTCGTCGAGGTCACCTCCACGCTCAAGTCCCAGGTCGAGCGCGCCGACGTCACCGTCGCCGACATGCTCGACCGCACCCGCCTCCAGATCATCCGCGCCGACGAGCTCGTCTCCCGCGCCATGGACCGCGTCGAAGAGACCACCGAGATGGTCCAGCACTCCGTCATCTCGCCTGTCCGCCAGATCTCCGCCATCATCCAGGGCGTCACCGCCGGCGTCGGCGCCTTCTTCGGCAAGCGCATGCGCGGCGACCAGGAATCCGCCGAGCAAGACGAAGAACTCTTCATCTGAGTCCCGAGTTGCGAGTACCGAGTACCGGAAAAAAACAACGGCAGCCAAATCGGCTGCCGTTTTGATTTCACTCCGTACTCGGTACTCGGTACTACCCGATCCAGCCGCCTCCAACGACGATGTCCCCCTCATAGAACACCGCCGCCTGCCCCGGCGTGATCGCGCGCTGCGCCTCGTCGAACTCCACGCGCACGGCATCGCCATCAGGCGCGATCGTCGCCGCCGCCGGCTCGTGCCGATTGCGGATCTTCACCGTCACCCGCACCGGCTGCCGCAGTTCCTCGATCGCGATCCAGTTCAGCCGCCGCACCACCATCCTCTTCGCATACAGGTCCTCACTGCCGCCGACCACCACCTGCTTCTTGTCGCCGCGCAGTTCGATCACGTACAGCGGCGAACCTGTCGCCACCCCCAGCCCCTTTCGCTGCCCGACCGTGAAGTTGTGGACGCCTTCGTGGCGCCCCATCACTTCGCCGGAAGCGCTCACCAGCTCGCCTGCCGTGTCCGGCAGGCTCTCGCCCTGCTCCGCCAGGTACGCGTCGAGGAACTGCTTGTAGTCGCCGTTCGGGACGAAGCATATCTCCTGCGAATCCGGCTTCTCCGCCACCGCCAGCCCGTACTCCTCCGCCTTCGCCCGCACCTCCGGCTTGGTCAGCTGGCCCAGCGGGAACAGCGTCCGCGCCAGCATCGCCTGCGTCAGCCCGAACAGGAAATAGCTCTGGTCCTTCGCCTTGTCCTTCGGCCGCAGCAGCAGCCACCGCCCGCGCCCCTCGTCGTACTCGACGCGCGAGTAGTGCCCGGTCGCGATCTTGTCCGCCCCGATCTGCTGCGCCTCGCGCAGGAAGTCGGCAAACTTGATGTGGCTGTTGCACAGCGAGCACGGGATCGGCGTCCGCCCGCTGAGATACTCCGCCACGAACGGCTTCACCACGTCCTGCTCGAACCGCCGCTCGTGGTTCACCACGTAGTACGGGATCTCCAGCCGCTCCGCCACGCGCCGCGCGTCATACACGTCGTCCAGCGAGCAACACCGCCCCGTGACCTCTTCGGTCATCCCGTTCTTCCCGGCCAGCCGCTTCTGGTTCCACAGCTGCATCGTCAGCCCGACCAGCGCGTGCCCCTCCGCGCGCAGCATCGCCGCCGCGGTCGAGGAATCCACCCCGCCCGACATCGCCACCGCGATGGTCTGCTGCTTCTTCATTCGAGACTCATGTGGAGGCGGGCGACTCGCCCGCCGGCTTTCTCTGTGAACCTCTGCGCTCTCTGTGGTCTCTGGTAGGTGTTACCGCGTCGCCGCCGGCGCCCGCCTCCACGTCGGCGATATCTCCCTCAACCGCGCCACCGCCTCCGGCACCACGGTCAACGCATACTCAATGTCCTCGGCGGTTGTGAGCTTCGAAAGGCTCCACCGGATCGACCCGCGCGCCCGCTGCGCGCCCAGCCCCAACGCCAGCAGCACCGGGCTGGGCTCGATCGCGCCGCTGGAGCACGCCGCGCCCGTCGCCACGGCCACGCCCTTCAGGTCGAGCGCGATCAGCAGCGGCTCGCCCTCGATGTGGTCGAAGAAGACGTTGGACGTGTTGGGCACGCGCGGCGCGCCCTCGCCGTTCACCCCGCATTCTTCGATCGTCCGCAGGATGCTCTGCTCCAGCCGGTCGCGCAGCTCGGCCACCCGCGCCATTGTCCCGTCTTCCACCGCCTGCTTCGCGATCTCGCACGCCTTTCCCAGCCCGACGATCCCCGGCACGTTCTCCGTGCCCGGCCTGCGCCCGCGCTCGTGCGTCCCGCCGTACATCAGCGGCCGCACCACCGACCCCTTGCGCACGTACAGCGCGCCCACACCCTTCGGCGCGTGCAGCTTGTGCCCCGAGATCGCCAGCATGTCGCACCCGATCTTCTCCACGTCCACCGCGATCTTCCCCGCCGCCTGCACACCGTCGGTGTGGAACCACACGTCGGCCTCGCCCGCGATCTTCCCGATCTCCTCCACCGGCTGGATAGACCCCGTCTCGTTGTTCGCGTACATGATCGAGATCAGCTTCGTGTTCGGCCGCAGCGCCTTCCGCACGTCGTCCGGATCGACCAGGCTGCGGCTGTCCACTCCCAGGTACGTGACTTCGATTCCTCGCTTTTCCAGCTCCTGGCACGAGTTCCGTACCGCGGCGTGCTCGATCTTCGACGTCACCACGTGGTCGCCCGCCTCGCAGACTCCGAAGATCGCCTTGTTGTCGCCCTCCGTCCCGCCCGACGTGAACACGATCTCCGCCGGACGCGCCCCGATCAGCGCCGCCACCTGCTCCCGCGCCCGCTCCACCGCCGCCCGCGCCTGCTGCCCGTACCAGTGGATGGAGGCCGCGTTGCCGAACTCCCCCTCCAGGTAGGGCCTCATCGCCTCGAGCACCGCCGGCAGCACTGGCGTCGTCGCGTTATTGTCCAGGTACACCCTGCGCATATGTCTATTTTACGGCCTCTCCAGAGACATCGCTGTCATTCCGAGCGACGAGCGCGCGGCGCGAGGAGTCGGGGGACCACGCCTTGCACATAAAACGTCGCGGCGGGCCGCAGCCCGCCGCATCCTTCCACTCGGTACCCGGTACTCGGTACTAGTGTCGCTGCTCCATCGGCACGTACTTCTCAGGATACTTCGGGCCCATGTACTCCGCCCGCGGCCGGATCAGCCGGTTGTCGTCGAGCTGCTCGATCACGTGCGCCGTCCACCCCGAGATGCGGCTCACCGCGAAGATCGGCGTGAACAGGTCGATGTCGATCCCCAGCGTCGTGTACGTCGACGCCGAGTAGAAGTCCACGTTCGCGTTCAGCTTCTTCTCCGCGTTGATGTACTTCTCGATCGCCCGCGACATCTCGAACCACTTCGCATTCCCGCTCGACTTGCCCAGGTCCTCGCTCATCTTCCGCAGGTGCGTCGCCCGCGGGTCTTCCGTGTGGTACACGCGGTGACCGAAGCCCGGCACCTTCTTCTTCTCTGCCAGCATCTGCTTCACGAACTCGACCGCGTCCTTCTTCTGCTTGTCGATCGCGAACAGGATGCGCATCACCGCTTCGTTCGCCCCGCCGTGCAGTGGCCCTTTCAGCGCCCCGATGGCGCCGGTGATCGACGAATGCACGTCCGAAAGCGTCGCCGCGATCACGCGCGCCGCGAACGTCGACGCGTTCAGCTCGTGGTCCGCGTGCAGGATCAGCGCGATGTCCAGCGCCTTCTCCGCCGTCTTCGACGGCTTCTCCCCGTTCAACTGCCACAGGAAGTTCCCCGCGTGCGACAGCGTCTGGTCCGGCTCCACTGCTTCCTTGCCCTTCCGGATCCGGTCATACGACGCCACGATCATCGCGATCTGCGAGGTCAGCCGCAGGCTCTTCCGCACGTTCGCGTCGTGGTCGTTGTTGTTCTCGTCCGGATCGTAGAAGCTCAGCGCGCTCACCGCCGTCCGCAGCACCTCCATCGGCAGCGCGTGCTTCGGGAACTTCCGCATCATGTCGTAGATCGCCGGGTCGATCTTGCGCTCCAGCGCCAGCTTGCGCTTCAGGTCGTCCAGTTCCGACTGCGTCGGCAGCTTCCCGTGCCACAGCAGGTAGCACGTCTCTTCGAACGTCGAGTGGTCCGCCAGTTCGTGGATGTCGATGCCGCGATACGCCAGCACGCCCTTCATCCCGTCGATGTAGCAGATGCTCGACTCCCCCGCGACTACATCTTCCAGCCCGCGCTTTGGGACCGGTGGCGTTGTGGTGGACATGTCTCTGTTCTCCGCTTTCGCTCGCTATAGGATGCTGCTCGGCCGCTCTGGTTGCGCCTTTCCTGCGCTCCGCACACACGGCCGCCGACCGCCCTTTATACTCTATTCCCGCTACGCTTTTCCAACCCCGCTCGTATCCGTTCGCTCGCTGACCCTGTTGGCCCGATGCCTCGATTCCCCGCCTCCTAGCCAAGACTCCATTCCCCAGCTACACTCGTCTGTTCCCATCCCCGGCTTTCCTCGATAAGGAGAAGCTGTCCATGTTCAAACGTCTTTTTGCTAATTTCTGCCTCCTCGCCCTGCTCGCCGCGTACGCCCCCGCCGATGAGGGCATGTGGCTGTTCAACGCCCCTCCCAAGGAGCGCATCCAGAAGAAGTACGGTTTCACCCTCACCCAGCCCTGGCTCGACCATGTCCGCCTCAGCTCCGTCCGCTTCAACAGCGGCGGCTCCGGCTCCTTCGTCTCCGCCGACGGCCTCACCTTCACCAACCACCACGTCGGCGCCGACTGCCTCCAGAAGCTCGGCTCCGGCGAGAAGGACTACATCAAGACCGGCTTCTACGCCAAGACGCAGGCCGAGGAGGTCAAGTGCCCCGACCTCGAGCTCAACAACCTGCTTGAGATCACCGACGTCACCGCCCAGGTCCACGGCGCCGTCACCCCCGGCATGTCCACCGCCGACGCCGGCAAGGCCCAGCGCGCCGCCATGTCCAAGCTTGAGTCCGGCTGCGCCGACCCCAAGAACAACATCCGCTGCGACGTCGTCACCCTCTACTCCGGCGGCATGTATCACCTCTACAAGTACAAGAAGTACACCGACGTCCGCCTCGTCTTCGCGCCCGAGTTCGGCATCGCCTTCTTCGGCGGCGACCCCGACAACTTCGAGTTCCCGCGCTACGACCTCGACATCACCTTCTTCCGTATTTATGAGAACGATAAGCCGGTAAAGCTCGACCATTACTTCAAGTGGTCCACCGGCAACGTCAAGCAAGGCGACCTGCTCTTCGTCTCCGGACACCCTGGCTCCACCGGCCGCCTCAACACCATGGCCCAGCTCGAGTTCCTGCGCGACGTCAGCTACCCCTGGCGCCTCGACCTCTACAAGCGCCTCATCCCCAAGCTCAAGGACTTCGCTTCCAAGTCCGACGAGAACCGCCGCATCGCCCAGGAGAACATCTTCGGCTTCGAGAACTCGCAGAAGGCCATCACCGGCTACCAGTCCGGCCTCACCAACCACGACCTGATGGCCAAGAAGGCCGAGGGCGAGAAGAAGATGCGTGCCGGCATCGACTCCGACCCCAAGAAGAAAGCCGAGTTCGGCGCTGCCTGGGACGAGATCGCCAAGGCCATGCAGGTGCAGCGCGACATCTTCGATCACCTGCAGTACGTCGAGCGCGGCTCCGGCTTCCGTAGCGAGCTCTCCGGCAAGGCGCACGACCTGGTGCGCGTCGCCGCCGAGAAGCAGAAGCCCAACGCCGAACGCCTGCGCGAGTACCGTGAGAGCGCCCTGCCTTCCGTCGAGCAGGAACTCCTCTCCACCGCGCCCATCTACAAATCGCTCGATGTGCTCATGATGACCGACGCCCTCGCGGACATGGCGCAGCGCCTCGGCCCCAACGACCCCGTCGTCAAGCGTGCGCTCCAGGGCAAGACCCCCGAGGAGGCCGCGAAGTTCTACATCGAGGGCTCCAAGCTTGACGACGTCGCCGTCCGCAAGGCCCTCTACGAGGGCGGCGCCGACGCCATCGCCAAGTCCGATGACCCGCTCATCGCCCTCTGGCGCGACATCGACCCCGACGCTCGCGCCGCCCGCAAGCGCTACGACGACGAGGTCGACGCCGTCGTCCGCAAGAACGGCGGCCTCATCTCCAAGGCGCGCTTCGCCGAGGGCGGCCTCGACCTCTACCCCGACGCCACCTTCACCCTCCGCCTCAGCTACGGCCCGGTGAAAGGCTTCGTCGAAGACGGCCGCGGCATCGTCCCCAAGGGCACCAAGGTCGCGCCCTTCACCACCATGGCCGGCACCTTCAAGCACGCCCAGGAGCACGGCAACAAGGGCGACTACGCACTCCCCGAGTCCTGGATGAAAGCCAAGTCCAGGATCAAGGGCAACACTCCCTTCAATGCCATTACCACCGCTGACATCATCGGCGGCAACTCCGGCTCACCGGTCATCAACCAGGCCGGCGAGGTCGTCGGCATCATCTTCGACGGCAACATCCAGTCCCTGCCCTGGAACTTCCAGTACGAGGACGAGATCGGACGTTCCGTCCACGTGGACTCGCGCGGCATCATGGAAGCGCTGCGCTCCGTCTACCACGCCACCGACCTGGCCAACGAACTCTCCACCGGCAAGGCGGGAAAATAAACAGGTAGGCGCCGGCGACTCGCCGGCGCAAACACTTCGGGCCGCCCCTCGGCGGCCCGTTTTCTTTCTCGTGAGGTCACGCTGTCATCCTAAGCGCGGCGTCCCTGGCCGCGCGAAGGACCTCATCCCCTGCGCTGCATCCTGAGTTACGCCGGCCATATCCCCAGCGCCGTCCCACCCAATATCTGCTGCTTCGCCGCGTCGCTCAGCGGCAGCCCGCGGAATTCGGCCAGGTTCTTCTGCATGTCCGGGATCCCCGGCCCCGGCCAGTCCGTCCCGAACAGCGTCTTTGCGGCGATCTCCTCGATCCGCGGGAAATACTTGAGCAGCGACTTCGGTGGTATCCCCGAAATATCCAGGTAAACGTTCGGATGCCGCCGCACCAGGAAGAACGCGCTCTCCATCCACAGCGGCCGCCCGCCGTGCGCCAGCAGGATCTTCAGCTTCGGGAAGTCCACCGCCACGTCGTCCACGTACATCGGGTCGCCGTACTTGTTCCGCGCTCCGGGGAAGATCGACGTCCCCGTGTGGAACATCACCGGGATCCCGTTCGCCTCCGCCGCCCGATAGATGATCTCCAGCTCCTTCACCCCGTTCAGGTAATCGTTGGGGTACAAGAGCTGGTGCGGCGGATGCACCTTCAGCATCCGGATCCCCAGCCGCACGATCTGCTCCATGTCGGCGAGCACGTTGCTGGTATGCCGCGGATGCACGCTGCCGCATGGGATCAGCCGCTTCGGCGCCGCCTTCACGTACTCCGCGATGAACTGGTTCACCGCCGGCGTGAATCCCATCACCTCCGGCGCCACGTAGTTGATCAGCACCGCGCGGTCCACCCCGATCGCGTCCAGGTGCTTCAAGAACACCGCCGGCGACTTGCAGCACTCGATGACGAACTCGTAGTTCGCCCGCTTGCGCTTCATCGCCTCCAGCGCCGCCGGCTTGAACATGTCATACGGCTGGATGTGTATGTGACAGTCAGTGATCAAGAGATGTGGTCAGTGGCCAGTTGCCAGTCGTCAGTTATATCAGGTGGGTGGGCGCCG